>JBFLYJ010000606.1:0-1977 GCA_040756635.1 Nitrospirota bacterium | reverse complement strand
GAAGTTCCGGTACTCGCCGCACATAATTGCGGGGTTCAAGGCGGAGCTTCACAGGATGTTTTTTGAAGAGACGTCTTTTGGAGAGCACCTTGAAATAATGAGTCTCGGGGGTATCAGCAGACACGACTCATTAGGGTTGTTTCGTGCTCTCTGCGAGAAATATTCCGTGAGCTGTGAAGCCGATGTATCGGTCCTGCTTGATCTGTCCGGCGGTAACCCATTTTATATTAAAAGTCTCGTGCAGGCGGCGCGTCAGACGGCCAGGTCGCTTTCGCTGGAGGATTTCTGGGACATATATATTCGCGAGATAACCAGGGGCAAGATTCATACTTACTGGACCTCCATATTGAAGTCTTATATAATGCGCTTCGAATTAAGAAAACCCACGCTGAATCTGCTGTTTAAACTATGTGAGAACGGCACCGATGACGTATCGGGTCTGTCGGAAGCGCTTCCCATCGTAAAGGAGGACATCGATTTTATACTCGGGCTGCTTCATACCGCCGGTATCGTGGAGACCGGATTCAGCGCGCTCGAACTTGTCGATGATCTGATACTAATCGATCTGATCAAGGGCCTCTATCACAGGGAGATCGAAAGACAACCATGGGACATTATCAAGGGAGTTCTCCTGGAGAATAAACGCGAGACTGTGTCCATGGAAAGAATTCCTGCCTTTGACCTTGTCATACCTGCGGCCCTCAAGGCCGGTCTGGTTGCGGTTAAATCACTTGAACAGGTTGCCCGGTATTACCGCATTCCGGCGGATGCCGTTGGTCAGTTACAGGTTGCATTGATAGATCTGTTCTCCGCAGTCCTGGGGGAGAGCATCTCGTCAGGGGAGCATTATAATCTTAAATTTGTGATGCAGGACAATGTGTTTTCAATAGAGACATTGACTTCCCGCTCCGAGCTGAAATTTGAGGACAATGTCATGAGACAGATAAAGCTGTATGTGAATGACGTCAGGATTGAGGAAGCTAAGAACGGGACGAAGATATCACTGATCAAGGAACTCAGGAAAGATATTGCTTCCGCGCAATAATCCGTAAGGCGACTGCCATCTAAATATAAACCCTTTTTATCCTCTCTCCCACGGACGTGAGGACCTCGTACGGGATGGTCCCGGTTTTTCCTGCAATGTCATCGGCTGTGATCTGCTCGCTGCCCTGACGGCCCATCAGAACGACATCTGTTTTATAATTTACCCCGGGGATGTCCGTAACATCGACCATAATTGTGTCCATGCAGACCCGACCTGCAATGGGCGCCCGTCTGCCGTTTATAAGTACCTCTCCCTTATTTGAAAGCAATCTGTTATAGCCGTCTGCATAACCGACCGGGATAGTGGCTATCCTGCTGTTCCTTTTTGTGATAAACGTCCTGTTGTAACTTATAGGAGTGCCGCGAGGGACTTTTTTCAGGAACGCTATCCTGCTTTTGAGTGTCATGACCGGCTGTAGTCTGTCGCTTTCACAACAGACATAACCGTAAAGCATAATGCCGGGGCGAACCATGTTCAGGTGTGAGTCAGGCATGGTCAATACCGCCGCGCTGTTGGCTATATGAAGATACTTGAAAACGATTTTGTTCTGTTTCAGATTTCTGACAAGAGACTTGTATCGTTTGAGCTGAAAATTTACAAACTCCTTGTCTTTAAGATCGGCCTCTGAAAAGTGGCTCATCAGCCCATCGAGTTTTATGTTTTTCATTGAGGATATTTTTATTATCTCCTCGTGGGCCTTGTTGATATCAAACCCGATCCGGCCCATGCCGGTATCGACCTTGACATGTACGGGTATCTGTTTATTCGCCTTCCGGGCCAGGGCTGAAAGTTTCTTTACGGTTTCAAGATCGAACACCGTCGGGGTGAGGTCATATTTAATGAAGGCGTCAATGTTGTCCCTGTCGAAAAATACATGCAGAGGCGCTGATATACCTGCCTCCCGGAGAGTACTGGCTTCGGCCGCGTAGGCA
>JBFLYJ010000605.1:0-1981 GCA_040756635.1 Nitrospirota bacterium | reverse complement strand
ACACCCTGTCCTGCTCTGGAGGCTGGCTTTCCCGTGGCGCGAACGGGTTTTCTTCCCCGATCCACATCTTTAGTTCTTCGGTTTTTTCGTAATGCTGAACGAGAGAATACTTTGAGGCCATTGATATGTCAGAACTGTTTATTATCATCATACCCTCCCTGGTCTTAGTTGTTATATCGGCACAATGTAAAATAACTTTACTATCTTTCCGGATATGTTTTTTGACATATGGGAGGGCGATAGTAAAATGTATTTGCGATATATATAATATGGAAAAAATTCAGTTATAATTCTTATTAAATTCTTCAGTAGGGAGGCAGTCCATGCTTATTGCAAACAGATTTATTTTTTTATTCGCGGCATGTGCAATATTGATTTCATCAATTCAGCCCGCATGGGCCCAGGGAGAGAACGCGGACCTGCAGCGCGGCATAGCTGAATTCAGACAGGAGAATTTTGAGGAAGCAATTGACAGCCTGACAAAGGCCTATAATTCTGAGCCAGCGTCATCTCTGCCGGCCTATTATCTGGGGATGACTTACAAGAACCTCCAGAACTACAAAGCGGCGAAGAAATACTTCGTTATTGCAATTGATCTGTCTCCAAAGATCAAAGAATTGTATCTGGAACTTGCCGAGGTCAATTACCAGTTGGGGGAACTTCAGGGCGCTTTGGATATTCTGAAAAAAGCTGAGAGTGAAAATGTAAGACCCGGACAGACGGCATACTTAAAAGGGCTTGTATTGCTTGCGATGAACAGAAATCTCGACGCAGTCGAGTCTTTCAGGGTGTCAGGGGAATCGGGCCCTGAACTCGTTCAGGCGTCAGATTATCAGACCGGTCTGGCTTATCTGAATGAGGGGATGCTTGAAGAGGCAGCGGCAAGGTTTAATGCCGTTATAAGCAGGGACCCTGATTCGGACATGGCCGTCTTTGCCCGTAATTACCTGGAAAAGATACCTGCCAAGAAAAGAGAACAGTCTCCCATACGTTATTATCTCGGACTTCATTTTCAGTATGACGACAATGTGGTCTTGAGACCGGGTGACGAAACAGCGGCAGAAAACATTTCAGACGAGGAGGATTTCCTGGAGGTTGCGACGGCCGGGGTGGAATATTTCCCGCAGATGAAAGGCCCGGTGGGTATCGAGGCCCATTACTCTTTTTACTACAGCAGACATCATGATCTGGAATCTTATGATGTGCACAGCCACTCGTTCTTTCTTGTCCCTAATTACCGGATTAATGAAGGCAGCAAGGTGAGTCTGGCTGTAGGTTACGGTTATATGCTGGTTGATGACGATAAATATCTTGCCGCCGGATCAATCAGTCCGACCTATACACTGTTGATAAATAAAAGTCATACTCTCCAGACATATTTCACTTATCAGAAGAAGGAATACCTGCTTTCACCGGCTAATTCGGACGAGGACAGGGACGCCGATGAATACAGCTTCAACTTTAACTGGGTATACTTCTTCGCACAGGATATGGGGTCTTTGATCCCCTTTAAGGAAAAGTTCGATCTCAGCTCCTTTTCCCAGAACAAGGGATATTTTAACTTCCATTACAAGATTTCCAAAGAAGATACTGACGGTATAAACTGGGACTATATCGGAAGCAAGCTGACACTGACTACGCTCGTACCCCTTCATGAAAAGGTCAAACTGAGTGTCTCAGGTGACGCGGACTACCGGAATTTTAAAAATGCCCATACTGTCTATAACGAAGAGAGGAGAGATATCAGTTACGGTGCTTCCGCGCTGCTTTTCTACAGGTTTCTCAAATATGCTGATGTACAGTTTCTGTACGCGTACAGAAGTTATGACTCCAATATAACCCTGTATGATTATGAGAGGAACCTCTTCAGTATTGGTGTTGAAATGAGGTATTAGACGGATTTCCGGCGGGACATGCCTTTCAGGGGAGCACCTTTCCGACGATACCGGCCCGTGTGGCTGTCTTTAATTTCTTCATGATC
>JBFLYJ010000604.1:0-1993 GCA_040756635.1 Nitrospirota bacterium | reverse complement strand
AGACATACGGTATCAAGACTCATAGGCGCGCCTCCGGGTTATGTCGGCTATGACGAAGGCGGACAATTGACTGAGGCTATAAGGAGAAGACCTTACGCGGTGATCCTTTTTGATGAAATCGAGAAGGCCCATCCGGAGGTCTTTAACGTGCTCCTTCAGGTACTTGACGACGGCAGGCTCACAGACGGCCACGGCAGGACCGTTGATTTCAGAAATACGGTGCTCATTATGACCTCAAATATAGGCAGCCAGCACATCCAGGAAATGCTTACCGAGTGGACTGAAGAGGAACAGCTCCGCAAAGGTGTAATGGAGGACCTCCGAAAATTCTTCAAGCCGGAGTTCCTGAACAGGGTGGATGAAATTATTATCTTCCATGCCCTGACCAAGGAACTGCTAGTCAGGATAGTTGATATTCAGATCCGGCGCATGAAGAAGTATTTGAAAGACAGACACGTTGATCTTACACTGACCGACAGGACAAAGGAGTTCCTTGCTGACATCGGACATGACCCGCTCTATGGAGCGAGGCCGCTGAAGCGGGCCATCCAGAAGGAAATCCTGAACCCGCTTGCCACGAGTCTTCTGGACGGGACATTCAGGTCCGGCGACGTCATTGAAGCGGACATGGAAGGCGGCAAAGTCGTTTTCAGCAGGCAAGAGGCCAAGACCAAGGAACAGACCATTGCCGGCTGATTCCGAGGCAGCTGATTTCTTATATCCCAGGTACGGCACATAAGTCGTATTCTGTGGGGCAGTAAAAGAGGGAGGGCCGGTCCCTCCCCTGATCCGATCACCCAAACATGTTCACAGATACGTCTGACAACCTCCTGATTCTTTCTGCCGGGATCTCGCCCCCCTTAATTATTGGAACTTCTCAGGACTCGGGCCCTTGATCTTAAGGCGTTCGAAAGCGTATTTTCTGTTCAATACCGTTATATTCCGAATTTTCTTTCAATTTGACTAAATAAATTCTCATACAATACCGATAAATACATAATCCTTGTCATAATTGACTTTGCGTGGATGAGTCTATAACATTATTTTTGAAGGTCAGGAAATGATTGATAAAACCGCCATAATCGATGCCGCTCAGAAATTCGCTGCCAAAGGCCTTATAGATAAAGCAATTTCAGAATGGGAAAAACTCCTTAAAGAACGCACCGACGGTAACATTCATAATACGATCGGAGACCTTTACCTGAAAAAAGGGGACAATCAGGAGGCCGTCAAGGCTTTTAATAAGGCCGCCGAACTATACAGAAAAGACGGCTTTTACCCGAAAGCGATAGCGATCTATAAAAAAGTCCTCAATATCGCGCCGAATGATGCGGATACTCTTGTTGCCCTGGGCAAACTTAACGCTGAGCGGGGATTGACCGGTAACGCAATTGAGAACTATTACAGGGCCGCGGAGATTTACAACAAAGAAAGTTCGACAGAGAAAGCCATTATGATCGTTGATAAAATGCTTACTCTGGCATCGAACAATGTCGCGACAAGGGCCCAGATAGCATACTTATACTTCCGGCTTGGTCTGAGGGAACGGGCTGCCAATGAATATGCTTCAATCGCCTCATACTGTCTGGAGGAAAATGATCTTGAAAGGGCAAAAGCATTTTTTGACAAGTCTCTGGAATATGATTCGTCCAACGTTTCCGCATTGATCGGGACCGGGAAAATGGCTTTAAAAAACAACGATCATGCCCAGGCCTTAGAGGTACTTAACACCGCCCTTTCCCAGGCCCCTGAAAATAAGGAAGCGCTCTCTGTTTACGCAAGGCTCGCGCTGGACATGAACAGAAAAGATGACGCAAAAAAGGCCCTCTCGGTGTTGAGAAAGCTGGACCCTTCAAGTATGGAGACAAAAAAACTTCTCGGTACCCTGTATATTGAAGAAGGGCAGATAGAGAATGCCTGTGAAGAGCTGCTGCCTGTTATAGACGCCGCGCTTGATTCTGAAAAATGGTCTGAAGCTCATGGGCTCCTGCAT
>JBFLYJ010000603.1:0-1993 GCA_040756635.1 Nitrospirota bacterium | reverse complement strand
AACCGTTTTATTCTTCAAAAGAAATTGGAAAAGGCACCGGACTGGGCCTTTCCATATGTAAAAAAATCATCGACGAGCATAATGGATTAATAAAAGTGGAAAGTGAACTGAACAGGGGCACTTCTTTTAAACTTATGTTCCCGTATCAGAGCGCGGAAGAAGGACGGAAGATCACATGCTGGGAATTCCACAAGTGCGGTGTGGAAAAGGCTGAAGGCGCCGCCGGATTGAGATGTCCTGCGTATCCTGATTACGGACGCATATGCTGGGCCATAGCCGGCACGTATTGCGGGAAGCAGGTCAGCGGGGCGATAGCCCAGAAACTGGGGAACTGCCGGAAGTGCGAATTCTTTCAGAGAATAGCTTTAAAGAAAGACCTCTGAACCTGCGAGGTCAGACGTTCGATTTCACCTGCGGACCTGCCGCAAGTATTACACCTTCCTTTTATTATTGAAATTACGGGAACATACAGTTATGATATCAGCAAACAATTTTGTAGTCCCTTTATATCGCGATATGGAATTGATAAATTTCATCAAGAACTGCAGGGCGGTGGAGGAAACGGTCGCATCCATCTACAGGACATTTGCGGACTTGTTTCCGGAATACAGGGCATTCTGGGATGACCTTTACAGGGACGAACTGGAGCACTCATTCTGGCTGGCTGAAACCACCAATGCCGAGGCGATAGACCTTCTCCCTTCAGAGGACATGCTGCCCTCGATCGACGCGATCGAGCGTACCCTGGCCTTTGCCCGCTCGAAAAGTCAGTATATAAAGACCAATCCCGTCACTTTTGAGGAGGCGCTCCGGATGGCCCTTCTGATGGAAGAATCCATGGTCGAGACTTTTACGAATGAACTGGCAGCCAACATATTTGCCTCTGACTATGAATCACTGAACCAGAAGATCATTGTCGCCGAAAAAAGGCATATCAATAAAATCGAGGACATGATGATAGAAAAGGGATTTCTGCAGGTGTCCTGATTAGTTACCCTGACATTCATCCCGCTTCGCGGGGCCGGTCAAACCCGGAATAAACTTTCGAGCCCTCGCCGCATTTCATGATGTTATTCCCGGCCGGGCAAATCAGTCATCATTATGTTTATTCCCCTTGCCCTTATGTTTATCATGCTTCTTCCCGCCCTTATCGTCGTCATCCTTACGGCGTTTTTCCCGTTCTTTTTTTGCCCTTTTCTCTTCCCGGAACCTTTCATTGATCGAGATGAAGTTTCTGCCTTCAGTCCGCATCCTTATAATGTCATCGGGGGAATATTTATAAAAATCGGACAGGAACCTGAGATTGACCAGGTTTATAACATCATCATCGTCTAGTACCACTTTCTTCCATTCCTTTCTCGGCTTGTTCCTGAAATGGCCGTAAGCCTTCCCGTAGGGGGGACCTTTCACCACCTCTGTGACAGGCACATAAAATATATCGGGAGTAAGAGTGAAGTGGCGGCAGATGTCCATCCATGTCCTGCCTGCCAGTCTCAGGTCCAGTATGGCGGGCGGCGGTACATGGGCCATCGCGGCAAGAAACAGTACGACCGGGACCTCTTCATCAGGGATATGGCGGTCCCTGATTTTGACAATGTCCGGTTCCGGCACTTTAAAATAGTCTTTGATGTCAAGATGAAAAGGCGGCAGTGGAGGCAGAGGAGGCACGGGCAGTTTAACGTCCGCGGCATTAGCGCTCAGCCTCAATGTACTCAGCAATAGAACCAGCAACACGGTTGCGGCAGTTTTTTTAATCATGAACAGTCTCCTTTCTGAAATGCTGAATCATGACACTATTTTAATAAATTGCTTCACTGCTGTCCAAAATAATATTGACAGGAGAGGCTGAATGCCGAATAAACACAATGCCGTCACCGCAAACAGATAAAAACTCAAATATCAAAGATCAAAGATGAGGAAATGGACTATTAAATAATCTCTCCTCCATATCTTTAATTTTTTATTTTTTATATTTAATTTAAATGCTGATTCA
>JBFLYJ010000602.1:0-1996 GCA_040756635.1 Nitrospirota bacterium | reverse complement strand
CTCGTCACCGGGGTTGCTGAACCAGTAGAGCCAGGTGGTTACCCAGCCCCTGCCGGTGTCAACATAACCCGATCCCCCGGCGAGAATTTTATCGGCATGCTCAGGATAATATTTATGCAGCTTTTCATTCTCGTTTCCGGCAATACCGAATCCGAATTCGAGATTTGTATCGGGATTGATCAGGAAGTAGCCGTCTTTATTGACCAGCCGTAAAATGCCTGAATCTACATGCCTTAATTCCTCGATGACTTTCTCCGCAAGGACGGTCATGACGATGATGCCGGCATTTTCGCCCGATTCGGTAAAAACGGGACGGGTGTAACGAATGACCGGTTCCGGCGGTATTTTTATCTTGCCGTGTTTCGTGTTCAGATAAAGAGGTGATACATAGAGCATGCTCTTATTGAGTTTCATGGCCTCAATAAAGGTGCTGTAGTCATCGGTCATGACGGTTTCAGCGGAAATACCGGCTTCCCCCCCACCGAATTCCACCCGCACTAACTCTCTGCCAGAGGGTTCAATATATATTATTTCCGAATAAATCATTCTTACTTCCATATACCTTATAAACTTGTCCTCCAGCTGCAGACGCAGCTCTTCACTGCCTGTTTTCATGGAAGAATTATTAATTTTATAGGCCGTCTCTGAAGAAAGGATGTCAATATCCGATTTAACGACTTTAAAAAATGATTCTACCTTTGCAGAGTCGCTCTTAAGGTCATCCAGAAAGGCGTCCGTCACACTTCGCGTTATCTGTTTCTGGATAAAATAGTCGCTCATTATTCCTATAAGGATGATCGTAAACGTGATCAGCAGTATGAACAAGACCAGAAACCTGTTTCTTATAGTTCGCAGCATAACGCAGTTCCGTCCTAAAAATTATTACGGAATTAATCGAAAACCCGCACATGTATATTATCGACATGATTTGTTCTTATCTTTAAGAGAAAAGTTCTGTCTTTTGCTGAAAACTTACGCCCAGAACGACAATAAAACCCGGATTTCAGAGTATAGAATGATAGCAGGCATTGCGATTGATTATCTGAGTGAAACCAGAAGTCATTTATTGCTTCTTCACGATGATTGCGGTATCAAGTGACCCGTCATAAAATGGCACGGAATATCGCAGCCATGATGATATATATGAGGACAAAAAAGGCTTGAGCGGAACGCTCAAACCTTTTTTGTTTTCGAGGAATAACTCTTTGCCGTAATTTATTTGGCGGCAGCGTGATAAACCTGTCCCGGCTTCAGAAGCACGAAGTTCTCAGCCCCTTCTTCGGACTTGATCTGCTTGAATACTTCACAGGACATGCATGAAACCGATTTCTGTGCAAAGTCACCCTGAACCTTGCCGCCGCAGAATGTACCGGCTATCGCCCAGCATATGCGACCGGCGTTTTTGCCGTTATTGATGCCGTTGCATTGGGAGGACGAGGCTGCCGGACATACTCCGAGATCGCTTGTTTTGTTCCCTCCGGGTTCTCTCCCGCATTTTTTTATTTCCCAGCAATTCTTCTTTGTCATTTTCTGACCCCCTTTATATATGAATGGAACATTGCTTTTTGAATTAATATTCCATTACGCAAATCACAACGATAACAGTAGTATCTTTATCGTCATTACAGAGAAAAACTTTAATTAAGTCTCGGGCAACTGGGGATGTATCAGTAACGGTAACTTGACATCGGGCTCAGACGGAATTAATGATTTCCCCTGCGATTTCATCAAGAGGAACAATTTTGTCGGCAAGGCCGGCCTCGATGACCGACCTGGGCATACCGTAGACAACGCATGTCTTTTCGCTTTCCGCTATCGTTCTGCCGCCTTTGTTTTTTATCTCTTTCATGCCTTTTGAACCGTCATTTCCAAGGCCGGTGAGAATTACGCCGAGTACGTGTCCGGAAAAGTTTTCGACTACCGACAGCATAAGGACGTCTACGGAAGGTCTGTAAATATAGTCGCCCCTGTTCTCGGTAATTGATATTAAAGTCTC
>JBFLYJ010000601.1:0-2011 GCA_040756635.1 Nitrospirota bacterium | reverse complement strand
GCCACGACAGGAGCGACGGCGGGTTGATCACGACACTGCTTGAAATGGCCTTTGCAGGGAACTGCGGAATAGATGTTGATATTAGTAGGGGCGAGGTGCCCTCGCCCTTACAGAGTTCGGAGTTAAGAGTTAATGATTCAGCTATTGCAACATTATTCTCAGAAGAATTAGGGCTTTTAATGGAATATCTCCCTGACAAGGAAAATGAGATAATATCAATTCTTGAAAAATCTTCTGCACCTTATCAAGTCATCGGCACTACGCTAAGAGAGAAAAGGATAAATATATCTCACCGAACTCATAACTCTAAACTAATAACTCTCTTGAACGAGGACATGCGGACTTTAAGAAGCATCTGGGAGGAAACGAGTTACCAGCTTGAACGCCTGCAGGCAAATCCTGATTGCGCCGAAGAGGAGAAGAAGAATATTTATAACAGGAAGGGCCCGCAGCATATTTTGTCATTTAGCGCGCCAAAGATTGTTAACCCTGTTTCAAAACCGCCGAGGGTCGCCATAATCCGTGAAGAAGGCAGCAACAGCGACAGGGAGATGACGTCGGCTTTTTATCAGGCGGGGTTTGAGACATGGGATGTGACAATGACCGATTTTCTTGAAGGCAGGGTCTCGCTTGCCGGTTTTAACGGCCTGGCGTTTGTGGGCGGATTCAGCTACGCCGACGTTCTGGACTCCGCAAAAGGCTGGGCAGGGGTGATCAGGTTCAATAAAGAAATCTGGGATGAATTTCAAAAATTCTACAGCAGGAAAGACACCTTCAGCCTCGGCGTATGCAACGGATGCCAGCTTATGGCCCTGCTTGGATGGGTGCCGTGGCAGGGGATCGAAAACAGCATCCAGCCAAGGTTCATCCACAACGTGTCCGGACGGTTCGAATCACGCTTTGCCACGGTCAAGGTCCTGCAAAGTCCCGCGATAATACTGAAGGGTATGGAAGGCTCCAGCCTCGGCATATGGGTAGCACACGGTGAGGGCCGGGCGTACTTCCCGGATGAGAACATCCTAAAAAGAATTGAGACAGAGAATCTCGCGCCTGTGCGGTATGTGGATGACGATAATGAAATCACGATGAAATATCCATTCAATCCGAATGGCTCTTCCAGCGGTATCGCCGCTCTTTGCTCACCGGACGGCCGCCACTTTGCCATCATGCCTCATCCTGAGAGGACATTCCTCAAGTGGCAGTGGCCGTGGATGCCGGAGAATATCAGGGCATACGGGAATAATTCCTCACAGGCCTCACCCTGGCTAAAGATGTTTCAGAACGCGCGTGAATGGGTCGATAAAACAGTAGTCACCGATTAGGGATTAGTTTTTAGGAAATGTTATACTATCTTGCGAATAAATACGGTCAGAAACAGACATGTCATTGAATAATATCGGCAAACTCATCAGGAACATCAAACCGGGGCATCTCCCCTACGCATCATTGTCTGCAGATAAATTCCATGATGAATGCGGGGTGTTCGGGGTGTTCGGTCATACCGAGGCCTCAAATCTTACCTATCTTGGACTTCACGCCCTGCAGCACCGGGGACAGGAGGGCGCGGGTATTTGTTCTTCAGACGGCAAGCAGGTTTATATAGAGAAATCCATGGGCCTTGTCGCGGATATATTCTCCGAGAAGAGACTCAAGCGGCTCCCGGGGCATATCGCCATTGGACACAACCGTTATTCAACCGCAGGGTCGAGTTCCCTGAAAAATGTCCAGCCCTTAATGGTCAACTTCTCTCTGGGTTCGCTCGCGATCGCCCATAACGGGAACCTTGTGAACGCCCTTGAGCTTAAGAGCGAACTCGAATCCCAGGGCGCCATATTTCAGTCTACGGCGGACAGCGAAGTGATCGTACATCTGATCGCAAGCTCCAGGGCCGGCGGTCTGCACGAACGGATAATTGATACAATGAAGACCCTGTCCGGAGCATACAGCCTCCTGCTGATGAGTGAAAATGAGCTGATCGCGATCAGGGACCCCTTCGGCTTCAGGCCCCTGA
>JBFLYJ010000600.1:0-2021 GCA_040756635.1 Nitrospirota bacterium | reverse complement strand
GCGTCGATTATCTGCTGGACCCTCTGTGTGGCGATGGGACTGCCGCATTTATAACACAACTGGTTCCCGATCCTGGTATATGCCACCCTGAGATAATCATATATTTCCGTTATAGTGCCGACCGTGGAACGAAGACTCCTCGCAGTTGTCTTCTGCTCTACCGCGATGGAAGGAGAAAGGCCCTCGATGGAATCAACGTCAGGTTTCTGAAGCTGCTCAAGAAACTGCCTCGCGTAGGCGGAAAGGCTCTCCACATAACGCCTCTGCCCCTCTGCGTAGATAGTGTCAAAAGCCAGAGACGATTTGCCGGAGCCGGAGGGGCCGGTGATGACAACAAGACTGTCACGGGGAATTTCCACGTCTATATTCTTAAGATTATGGACCCGCGCGCCCTTAATGACTATCTTATTCAGCATCGAATGACCTTAATCGCAATAGATTTTACTATATCCTATCAACCTGAAAACGGCAATTATCTCTGGAATTTTCACTGCCCAGAATAATACCAGATACCCGTCGCAAATGAGATGTTATCATTAATGATACGTTTATTCTGTAAATCCCGCACAGGCGTGAATCCGTTGATAATTAACCCGGATGTGCAGGGCTGTATGTGATTCAAATTAAGGTAAATTAAACAAAAATTTATTCGTTCGCTTGAATTAGCGCCGGTAATACCTTTATAATAAAAAACTTATAATTTCTCCGGAGGAAGACATGAACAAAAAGAATTACCTGTTTACATCCGAGTCTGTATCAGAGGGACATCCTGACAAAGTCGCTGATCAAATTTCTGACGCTGTGCTTGACGCTATTTTTGAGCAGGATACTACCTCCCGTGTAGCATGCGAAACCCTGGTCACCACTGGAATGGCGCTCATAGCTGGTGAAATCACGACCGCAGCCTGGGTGGACATGCAAAATGTCGTACGCCAGACGATTAAACGTATCGGTTACAACCATTCGGACATGGGATTTGACTGGGAATCCTGCGCCGTGCTGACCACCATCGATAAACAATCCGCCGACATCGCCATGGGCGTCAATGAAACCACTGACCACGAACAGGGCGCCGGCGATCAGGGGATAATGTTCGGTTACGCTACGAATGAGACCGACGTTCTTATGCCCGCGCCTATTACATACGCGCACCGTCTCATGATTCGCCAGGCCGAGGTCCGTAAAAACGGTACGCTGCCGTGGCTTCGTCCTGATGCCAAGAGCCAGGTGACCTTCCGTTATGAAAACGGCAGACCCGCGGCCATTGACGCGGTTGTTCTTTCCACGCAGCATTCACCCGACATTCAATATAAGTCGCTGAAAGAGGCGGTCATGGATGAAATTATCCTGCCTGTTTTGCCTCCTGACTGGATCCATCCGTCCACAAAGTTCCATATTAATCCCACCGGACGATTTGTCATCGGGGGGCCTGTCGGAGACTGCGGTGTAACCGGCCGTAAAATAATCGTGGACACATACGGCGGCGCAGCGCGCCACGGCGGCGGCGCTTTTTCAGGCAAAGATCCTTCCAAGGTAGACCGTTCGGCTGCTTACGCAGCGCGTTACGTGGCAAAAAACATCGTGGCTGCAGGTCTCGCGGAACGCTGCGAACTCCAGATCTCTTACGCTATTGGTGTGGCCGAGCCGCTTTCGATCACGGTCGAGACCTTCGGCACAGGCAAGGTTGAAGAGGAAAAACTTATCGAGCTGATACGGAATCATTTTGATCTCCGCCCGCGCGGCCTGATTAAAATGCTTGACCTGTTACGGCCTATCTACAGTGCTACAGCCTCTTATGGTCATTTCGGACGGGAAGACCAGGGCTTTCCATGGGAAAAGACGGACCTGGCCGAGGCACTGAGAAAAGACGCTAAAATATAATATCCCGTTACAGGGAGAGACGAGGTTATTTAATGTCAACATCAACAAAGAATAAAACCGGTGATTATAAAGTCGCCGATATCAGCCTTGCGGAATGGGGAAGAAAAGAGATTGAGATAGCGGAAAAAGAGATGCCGGGT
>JBFLYJ010000060.1:0-11418 GCA_040756635.1 Nitrospirota bacterium | reverse complement strand
AAATGTGTAAAATAATCACTGTCTCTCAGTTGGGCCACGAGAGACTCGACTGATTAAAATACCTTAAAATATTTTGCTTCTTGAATTATATAATTCAGGCAATATACAATAGTCCATTATTCCACCGGTGCGGGCGTAACTCAGTGGTAGAGTGTCAGCTTCCCAAGCTGAAGGTCGCGGGTTCGAATCCCGTCGCCCGCTCCATAAGGATGGAATTGTCCCTGCAAGTCATTCACGCCACACCAGTTATAGAATATAATTTGGTCTATGGATTGACAGGTTGGGGATATACTTGGTGGTTTATTGAGAAAGCAGGCCCTGACCGGCAGGGCCTGCCGGCATTGTTTATATCTTTTCGATATTTGTTGCCTTCAGGCCCTTTTCGCCTTCGACAACATCAAAGCTCACCTTATCACCTTCCGTAAGGTTTCTAAAACCATCTCCCTTGATCTCGGAATAGTGAGCAAAAACATCCGGCCCTCCATTCTCCTGGGTTATAAAACCAAATCCTTTGGATTCATTGAACCATTTTACAGTTCCCTTTGCCATTCTTACTTCCTCCTTGCTTGATAAACTGGATCCCCTCGGAACCCAGCGCTTAATGAAAAGGCCACAAAGTTAAAAGTCTTTGTGGCCCTATGTGTGTCACAACACCTAAACTTCTTATCAATCATGGCATCTTTTATTCTTAAAAGTCAATGAAAATTTTCCTGTATCATACCAGAATCATTCTATTTTATTCTTGTCCGGAAATATGCGTTGCTAATGAACTGAATCAGCGTAATACGAAGGAATGACGGGAATATCTCACGCGATATTAAAAGGCGCGGTTTTTTTTGATTAGCGGAGTTTGCCGGTCGTTTGGTTTTTAAGTTTAGATCAACAGTCGCCCCCCCTATTAAAATGCGTGATTTATATTTAATCTAAAAGTATGTTAATTAATATATATTACATCTGCTATCGGAATGATTACACGGGCCTGCGTAGGCCTTTATTTCATGCCGAATGCAGTTAAAACCGTCAGGCGGGAGTAATGGATTTTTTTATCGCACCGGTCACTGACCAGGAAATCAAAAGAGAAAAACAGAAAGCAAGAGACCTTCGCAAGACACAATGGTGGAAAGGGAAGTGCGCGGAACGGAGATGTTATTACTGTGGAGCGGAAAAAGCGCCTGATGAGCTGACAATGGACCACATCGTGCCTGTTATACGGGGGGGGAAATCGACCAAGAATAATGTAGTGCCTGCCTGCAAGGAATGTAATAATAAGAAAAAACACTTTCTGCCGGTGGAGTGGGATGAATACCTCGCAAGGGTAAGAAAAGAAACACTGCAATAGCAGGTACGGCCGGTAAATTCTGAACTTTGACCTGAACAAGCTGACTCCGCCCTGAGACTTATAAGCCGCATGGCATATCCTTCGCAGAGGACGGCATATATTATCAGCTTAGCGCTACTGATTTTGGCTCAGTAATTTGGTGCCGTCCTTAAAGAGAATCTCCATTTTGTTGGACTGGATCACTGACAGTACGACCCCGATCCCGAATTTGGGATGGTCTAGGATCTCATCTTTCTGATAATTTTCTTTGAAACTGTACTTTCTGGCCTTTGACAGGTCTCCGCCAGTCAAGCGCGATATATATTCTTCGTATATTGCCCCTTTTGTTCTTGTCTTGCGCGTGGAGTCCTTGAGTTTTGTTCTATTGGTCTCGGAAGGTTTTACGCGGTAGATATGCTGCCCGTCACAAGTATTGCATTTGACTTTCTTGGGCATACTATCAACCATGGCAACAATCGTATGCCCCAGTTCCAGTTTGCATTTTGTGCACCATGCTTCAATATATCCGCCAGTCTCGTAAGTCGAGTTCATATTTTTATCCTTTTATAAATTAGTATTGTCAATTTCCGGAAAATCAACCAGTTGTTATTCTAACTTATATTCATGTAAATTCACTACAGCCTAAATCTCAGCTTGCTTTATCCGCAATACACTCCACCCCTTGCCGGAACTCTTTCTATCGTATTCTCCATTATAGTAAAGTTAAGAATGAGACTCTTCCTGGCAGTATTTTTTTTAATATACGGCTCTCTGCATCTCCATGCATTTCTGAAAGCAAAAACTGCCCTGTCTCTAAGCGCTAAGACAGGCATTCCACTGTTTGTATTTATGGCGGTAATGACGTCTGCTCCTGTAATTGTCCGTTATCTTGAGGGGCTTAAACTGGAAATCCCTGCCCGCATTTTGTCTTACGCAGGGTACACATGGATGGGAGTGTTGATTTTGTTTTTCACGTTTGCGGTGTGCATTGATATTTACAGACTCGCTCTTTGTCTGATTCATCTGGCATTGCATATTGATTTGTCTGCTGTGTCCCTTTCCGCAAAGTCATCTTTTTTCATTGCCTTAATATCTGCCGTGACCGTCAGCTGTTACGGATATTTCGAAGCGATGGACATTCAGACAGAACGAATATATATTAAGTCGTCCAGGATACCTGCTGAAAGCGGAGGTCTC
Organism: Nitrospirota bacterium; assembly: GCA_040756635.1. Classification (GTDB taxonomy): domain Bacteria; phylum Nitrospirota; class Thermodesulfovibrionia; order UBA6902; family UBA6902; genus UBA6902. Next base: position 8,903 of record JBFLYJ010000060.1, on the reverse strand, counting down.
AAAATAGTCCAGATATCGGATGTCCACGCCGGATTGATTGTAAGGGAAGCACGACTGAGGAGAATAGCTGACAAGGTCATGGCAGAATCACCTGATATCGTAGTATCAACCGGGGATTTTGTGGACGGACAGATAAACAGTCTGAATGGATTTGCGGATATATTTTCACTGATAAGCCCCGCTTATGGAAAATATGCGGTGACCGGGAACCATGAATATTATGCAGGACTTGATCAGGCCCTTGAGTTTACCCGGAAGGCGGGGTTTACCATATTAAGAGGGGAAGCAGTCGAGGTTGCCGGTATTTATATTGCCGGGGTTGATGATCCCACCGGGAAACAGTTCGGAAGGATCAGTGGTAAGCCTGAAAGGGAACTGCTTTCAGGTCTAGACGGCGAGAAATTCAAGATCCTATTAAAGCACAGGCCAATTGTAAACAGTGAAGGGACCGGGCACTTTGACTTGCAGCTTTCAGGACATACGCACAAAGGATAGATATTCCCTTTCAGCCTGGTAACAAAACTTTATTACCCAAAACATGCAGGAATGCTGGGTCTTAATGACGGCTCCAGCCTGTATGTCAGCCGCGGCAGCGGCACATGGGGCCCTCCAATACGTTTTCTTTCACCGCCTGAAGTGACCGTGATTGAGTTGCTGCCTGCGGATTAGGATACCAGAGAAAATAAGTCGGGGACCTGCCGAATCATAAATATTGGCCGATATCGAAAGTTATGGTGGATGTAATTCCCGGACTTCAGTTGGCCTACTTTATTCATAAAACATATCCTGTCAAGACAGGCATATTCCAGAAACTTAATTAATTCGATAAGATTTTTGAATTTCCTCTTTGCATTTAAGAATAAAGACCAGACACTATGTTCTAATAGCTGTCTCTAAGGTATCAATAAGTAAATTTCCGGAACATACCTGCCTTAATTCATGAATAAGCAGGGGAAGAGTTCAGAAGTTTCTATTGTTGTTACAGTCTATCGCAAAGACATCACCGGCAACACGTGTCCCTGCCATGCCAGTGGCAGTTGCAACGAAACAGGGTGTCTGGGCCGCCATTGCTCCCGCAAAAGGAATGGCAACAGGTGTTGTGAGTGATTGATTCAGAATTAACGCGTAAGTAAAATGCGGGCCGATTGAGTTGTCCGGATTCGAACCTGGCCGGAATGATCTGAAATCATTTGTCAGGTCATTTGTATATACGGCATTTTCTGCTGCGAACTGGGCTTCATGCATTCTAAGTGCCTCAAGGTTGGCGTAAGCCTCGGAACGGGCGGCCTTTAATGCGGAACCTACGTATGCTGTTACGCCTACTGTCCCCAGTATCGCAATAATGACCATCACAACAAGAAGTTCTACAAGTGTAAATCCTTTGGTATTTAATTTTATGGATGAGTTCATATGATTGTTAATAAAAGAGAGGGGGAATATCCCCCTCTCTTTGTAATCAGGTTATTCTGCTGAAACAACGATTCTTGACATTAATTCTGGGTTAGCAGAGTCACTTCCGCCCGGACCGTTACTGGTAGCGATAACGGCTATTGTATTAGGGGTAGAGGGGAAAAGGTCTACTGTGCATGCGGTACCGGGATTTCCTGCCCCAGGATCAGCAGCTGCTACACTGAACATGGTTGCAGTACAGGTATCCATTCCATTCCACGGCGACATTTCCGCACCGTTCATTCCTAATCCGCCTGTTCTGGCGGTTACATACTGATTAACAACAGAATCGGCGGCACTAGCACCTACAACAAATAATGCTGCATTTGTCATATCAGCTGCGATTGTAACCGTACCATCCCAGTCAGTGTCTACTTCTGTAAGGTTCGCACCGGGATTGGTAGGATCAACTACAGCAACAGCGCCTTTAAGGGCTGAGTTTAACCAATGGCTGAGATCTGATTCTGCTGATTTCGAGGCCTTTGAAAGGTTTGACTTCCTCGCCTTTTCCTGAGCACCGATGTATGCCGGGACGGCGATCGCTGCCAGAATACCGATAATAGCGACGACTATCAGCAGCTCGATTAGTGTGAATCCTTTTTGTTCTCTAATGTTGTTAATTGCTTTGTACATTCTTTCCTCCTGTAATTATTACGGCCAAAATGGCCGGTTATGATTGTGAGAAGTTTTTTTGCTTCTCACATGTCACTTCTTATTGTTTATCCCCCTTTCCTCTCATTGTTCGCACTTAATCTGCTTTGGATTTCATTAAAGCAGATTCAATGCCAGATCATTTGATGATAGAGAAAACAATGAATTCACGTGGTTGGGCGGTGATAAATCCATATGCTGCGGGGTTGGACAGTCAATTATTTGTCTCTAGTGACATTTATTGTCAGCTATAAATAGCTTGACCTGAAGGTGTTCATTGATATAATAGATACGGACAACGCATATGGCGATAAAGAAAATCTTAATACTGCTGCCCGTAATAATTTTTGCAGTACTGCTGCAGTCCTTTTATTGGGTGCCTACCTATGATGAGCAGGTCAAGGGGAATCCGCACCGGCTTGAGGAATTCATCAGCGCGTCGACCGGTGATGCCAAGATTTTAAATCCAATACTGCATGCAGATGCTTCCAGCGGCTCCATAACAGACCAGGTATTTGACGGCCTTATCGACAGGGATGAGGACCTGCGATTTAGGGGCAGGCTGGCTGAGAGCTGGGAAATATATGAAGAGGCCTACTTTTATGTAAATCCTGAAGCGGCGGCGGCAGGCAGAAATACGTCGCGGCCGGAGATTATAAAAGACTTTATACTCAAACAGCAGAAAAGTAATAAGTCTGACACGTTATTGGGCCGTACTTTAAATAACATAAATAAGATAGAGATTATTCCAGCCGTTAATGGGGAGACAGAAATACAAGCAGCTGGCCCAGATACCAACAAGGACGGCTTCCCTGATCCGGTAAATATCAAGGTGAAGTACAAGGCCCCGCCCCAATTAAAAATAACATTGAAAGAGGTGGACCAGGGTTTCTTCGATGTCATGGAGAGTGTCCTTGGCAAGGGATATTTTAAGTCCTTTCCATCAGGAGATCTTATAGAAATTCTTACTCCTGGTCACGATGATATGAAAGCAGATATTGCCGGTGAAGTGCTGCCTGCGACAGAACATAACCCTGTTATAGTTTTTCATCTGCGGAAAGGCGTGAAGTTCCATGACGGTCAAGAGTTTGATTCCGGAGATGTCGGATTTACCTATGAAGCGATAATGAATCCGAGAAACCTGTCTCCCAGAGTATCTGATTATGAGCCTGTAAAAAGGTTTGAGCCGGTGGACAAATATACTGTTAAGGTAGTCTATAAGAGGTTGTATTCACCGGCCTTCGGCACGTGGGGGATGGGTATTCTTCCTGAGCATTTATTAAATTCTGAGGCATTGAATAAGGAGGCGAAATCAAAAGGTGAAGACCCTGCGAAATTTACCCTCAGAGACAGTGATTTTAACCGCCGCCCCGTCGGCACCGGCCCTTTTGTCTTCAGGGAGTGGAAGTCCGACCAGTATATCGTCCTGGACAGGAATGAAGAGTACTGGGAAGGGGCGCCTAATTATAAAAGCTACACATTTCGCATAGTGCCTGATCCGCTGACCCAGGAGATGGAGTTCTACGGCGGTGCAATAGATAGTTACGGGGCAGAGCCGCACCAGGTCAAGCGATTAAAAAGTGATCCGAAATATCAGAATTTCTCAGGGCTGTCATTCGGGTATACCTACATAGGTTACAATATGCGCCGCGAATTATTTAAGGACAGGAGGGTGAGGAAGGCCCTGGGAATGGCCGTTGATACGGACAAGATCATCCGCTATGTCATGTATAATGAGGCGGAACGGATTACAGGCCCATTTGTAAAACAGACCGACTATTATGATAAAAGCATAGAACCGCTGCCCTATGACCCGGATGGTGCATTGAAGCTTCTGAATGATGCCGGATGGAAGAAAAACAGTGAAGGGTGGCTCGAAAAGGACGGGAAGAGGTTTGCCTTTACCCTGATCACCAACAGCGGCAATGACCTGAGAAAGAGTATTCTCACCATAGCGCAGGACTCCTGGAAGAAGATCGGCATTGATGTAAAGACCGACCTGGTTGAATGGTCCGTATTTATAGGCAAGCATGTAAACACGGCAAACTTTGATGCGCTTATCCTCGGATGGTCTATGGGCATAGACCCTGATCTTTACCAGATATGGCATTCGAGCCAGACCAATGAAAACCAGCTCAACTTTGTGGGGTTCAAAAATAAAGAGGCCGATGATCTGATCGTAAAGATCAGGCAGGAATACGACTATGACAGACAGGTGCAGTACTGCCATCAGCTTCACAGGATCATATCGGATGAACAGCCTTATACATTTTTATACGTCGGGAAATGGACCGCTGTACTTGATAAAAAGATCGTCATACTTGAACGTACCCCGGCTGGCGAAGAGAAGATAAAAAAGATAACCCCGACCAAGACGGGGAGCTACACGTTTTATTTTAACAAGTGGATCAAACTGGCAGGCAATCCAAGGTTCGATGCGGAGTAATACATGCTGTCCTTTACGATAAAAAGCTTTTTCCAGAAATTGTTGACATTGTTCTTTATCTCGATCATTTCGTTTCTTGTCGTATATTTGGCCCCGGGCAAGCCGAGCCAGATCGATCCCCTTAACCCTAAATTCACACCCGACGACCTCATCAGGTTCCAGAAGGAATTCAACCTGGACAAGCCGCTGCACATACAATATTATCTCTATTATAAAAACCTTTTTACGGGGCAGCTGAAATCATGGAAAGACAACCAGCCCGTAATAGGGAAGATACATGAAAGGTTCCTGAACAGCCTCTGGCTGTTTGTAGTCGGGACGGTTATAACATGGTGCCTTTCCTTTCCGGTCGGGATAAGCGCGGCCATTAAAAGGGGCTCTGTCTTTGACCGCTCTACTGCTTTTCTGTCTTATGTAATGATCTCGGTCCCGGGCTTCTTTTTTGCCTACATACTTATCATCTTTGTAGTAAAGACATTTGATATCCCCGTAATCGGCATGCAGACCTTCGGCATGTCCGGGGCGGACGCTTTTTATCGGGTGATGGACAGGATCTGGCATCTTGTCCTGCCTTCAGTCCTTGGGGCGCTTGGGGGCATCGCGCTTCTTTCAAGATATGTCAGGGCCCAGATGCTGGAGGTGATTCATCAGGACTATATAAGGACTGCGAAGGCCAAAGGACTGTCCGGTGATGTGGTCTATTACAAACACGGATTTCGCAATGCGCTTCTACCTTTTGTAACGATGTTCGGCATGATATTGCCCGGCCTTATCGGCGGTTCTGTTATTACGGAATCCATCTTCGCCTGGCCGGGGATGGGGAGGATGGGATACGAGGCGATACTGGCGCGGGACTATCCGATCATCCTGACATTGAATTTTATGGTAGCCGTGCTGGTATTGATAGGTACGTTTATCTCGGACCTTCTGTATATGGTGGTTGATCCGAGGATACGGCTGTGACCCCCTCTGTAGGGGTGTATTGCAATACGCCCCTACAGGTTACATTTGGGAATATATAAATGACAGCGAATGAAAACAACATAAAAGAACTCCACCACGGGCTTACGGAAGAGGTCTCACGTTTTACCGAGGCCTGGAGGATATTTAAAAGGAACCGGCTGGCCCTGTCGGGACTGATTATCTTTGCCGCTTTTTTCGTCGTGGCGGTCTGCGGTCTTATTCTGACTACCGGAGATAATCCTGTGCTTGATCCGGCGAAGGTACGGTTATCGGAGAAACTATTGAAGCCGTTTTCCCCTGTTGATACGGAAATGATCAAACCCGGAGACTGGCCTCTCTTCGGGAAATATCTGCTCGGCACAGACGACCTGGGAAGGGACATATTCGCAAGGATGATGCAGGGGGCCTGGGTCTCTTTGACCGTCGGTTTTGTCGCGGTCGGGATAGCTGTCCTGATCGGTATTTTAATGGGAGGAATAGCGGGCTATTACGGTGCGTACAAAATTAAATTTATGCATGTACTGTTTCTTATCGCATTCTTCTGCTCTCTGGTGTTTCTGGCATCCGGGCAGAGAGGACTCGCAGTTGATTCGACGCTGCTCGCCCTGTTGTTTCTGGTAATATCGTTTATCTACAATTATTCTCCGCCGAAAGGGAACAGGAGCGCGGGGACATTGAGCTTCCTTTTCTTCGACACATTCACGATTGATACGCTCATTATGAGGTTTGTGGACATTATGCTCTGTTTCCCCAGTTTTTTTCTCATCCTCACTGTAGTGGCGATTCTTCCTGCTAGCATTTACAACATAATGATCGTCATCGGCCTGACCGGCTGGATGGGGACGACCAGGTTTGTAAGGGCGGAATTTCTTTCCCTGAGAGAGCAGGATTTTGTATCAGCTGCCAGGGTCATGGGGATACCGGATGTGAGCATAATATTCCGCCACATGATACCTAATGCTGTTGCCCCGGTGCTTGTCTCCGCGACAATCGGCATAGCCGACGCCATCCTGACCGAGGCGGGACTCAGTTTTCTGGGGTTTGGGGTGCCTCCACCCCACGCCACCTGGGGCAATATCCTGTCTGACGGGAAGAGGTTCCTTTTTGACGCGCCGTGGCTTACATATATCCCCGGGTTATCGATACTGGTGGTTGTGCTGTCATTCAACCTGTTCGGCGAGGGACTGAGAGACGCGCTGAACCCTAAATTGAGAAAGAGATAGGTGGATATGACCAATAAGACCTATAATGAAAAAGCGCAAGCGCTTTTACAAATCAATGACCTTAAAGTCTACTTCGATACTGACGACGGAGTGGTGAGGTCTGTTGACGGCGTAGACCTGCGGCTAATGAAAGGGACGACACTGGGGCTGGTAGGGGAATCAGGGTGCGGAAAGAGCGTTACGTGTATGGCCATTCCAAGGTTGATACCTTGCCCTCCGGGCAGGATAGCCGGAGGAGAGATCCTGTATAAAGGGAAGAATCTGCTTGCGCTGTCGGAAAAGGAGATGGAAGGGATTCGCGGGAATGAAATAAGCATGATATTTCAGGAACCGATGACGTCTCTGAATCCATTATTCACCGTTGGCGATCAGATTAAAGAAACCATTATGCTCCATCAAAAGAAGGGGGATGCCGAGGCCCATGAGCTTACCCTGCAGATCCTGGGTAAAGTGGGGATCCCGTCCCCTGAGGTCCGCATCAATGATTATCCCCACCAGATGTCGGGCGGGATGAAGCAGCGCGTCATGATAGCCATGGCCCTTTCATGCAATCCTGAGGTATTGATCGCGGATGAACCGACCACCGCGCTGGATGTCACTATCCAGGCGCAGATACTGGACCTGATGCAGTCGCTGCAGAACGAATTCGGTATGTCGATTCTCCTCGTAACTCATGATCTCGGTGTCGTGGCCAACATCGCCACGGAAGTAGCCATAATGTACGCGTCAAGGATAGTGGAATACGGGACGGTGGAAGATATCTTCGGAGCACCCCGGCATCCTTATACACTGGGGCTGTTCACTTCTATTCCTGTCATAGGCAAAAGAAAGAAGGACCTTTATGTAATTCCCGGCAGTGTCCCGAATCCCCTGGCATTTCCAGAGGGGTGCAAATTCTGGCCGCGCTGCCTGTTCGCCCAGGACAGATGCAGGACCGAAGAGCCGCTCCTTGAAGAGATTGAAAAAGGACATAAGGCAGCGTGTCATTTCAAAAAGAACATTGATAAGTATATCTGGAACGAAAAGACGAAAACCGAGTCGTTTCTCATTTCATGATCACGGACTTTTAATGAACAGAGAAAACCATATTATCCTGGAAGTAAGGAACCTGAAAAAATATTTTCCGATCACAGGAGGGCTATTTTCCAAAGTGGTCAACTCCGTAAAGGCGGTCGATGATATATCATTTAATATAAAGGCAGGGGAGACGTTGGGCCTTGTCGGCGAATCAGGCTGCGGCAAGACAACCGCGGGAAGGATCATACTTCGTCTGGACAAACCTACGGACGGGAAAGTCTACTTTGAGGGTGAAGATGTATTTGAATTGCGCGGAAAAGAGCTCATGCGGTTTCGCAAGAACGTACAGATCGTTTTTCAGGACCCCTACTCTTCATTAAACCCGAGACTCTCGATAGGAAGCATAATAGCAGAGGGGATAGGCGCTCACGGACTTGCGCGGGGGAAAAAGAAGAAAGAGGCGGTCGAAGACCTGCTCGAGAAAGTAGGTCTTTCCGCAGGATACTATAACCGCTATCCGCATGAATTCTCAGGAGGCCAGAGACAGAGGGTGGCGATTGCAAGAGCATTATCACTCAACCCGAAGCTCGTTATATGTGATGAACCGGTTTCAGCCCTTGACGTCTCCATTCAGGCACAGATACTGAACCTGATGGCAAAGTTGAAGAAGGACTTTAATCTATCGTATCTGTTTATTACTCATAATCTTTCAGTGGTGGAACACGTATCGGACAGGATAGCCACCATGTATCTTGGTGAGATTGCTGAACTGGCTGATACCGCTGAATTTTATTCCAATCCGCTTCACCCTTATACCATATCTCTGCTGTCCGCCAATATGCTCCCTGATCCGAAAAACAGGAAGAAGGCGATTATACTTAAGGGAGATGTCCCTTCTCCGATTGATCCCCCTTCGGGATGCCGTTTCCATACACGATGTCCTGTTGCCGCCGGCATATGCCGTACTCAACAGCCTGTGCTGGAAGAAAAAGCTGCCGGACATCTGGTCCGCTGCCACCTGGTAGATAAATCTGACCCTAAACGACCCGTAAAATCGGCATTGTAAAAGAAATTTAATAAATGTTATGATTGCTGGTTGACCAAAAAGGTATTTATTGTATATATTATCTATTCTGTTACAGGATAATTGCGTT
>JBFLYJ010000006.1:0-22981 GCA_040756635.1 Nitrospirota bacterium | reverse complement strand
TTCAACACGAGTGAAAACGAAGACGCGGTGCTTGACGGCTTTACCCTCGACAACCAGGCGTCCGGCACAATGACAAGGGGCATTTTAATAAGCGGTGCCACGCCGACCATTAAGAATTCCATAATAACAGGCAATACGGCGGGTAATACCGGTGCAGATTCTTCCAGCAACTGTTACGGCGGCGGCGGTATCTGTATTTACAATTCCGTCCCGACGTTCGACAATGTCACAATCAAGGCCAACTCCGCTACAAACCGCCATGGCTGCGGTATGTATATCCAGGGAGCAGGCGGCGGAGCGACAATCACCAATTCTACGATCGGCGGAACTGATTCGGGAGACGCTAACAACTGCTCAAACGGGATGGGTGGCGCTATCTACTTTACAGGCTCTACCTCCGGCACTCTGTCGATCAGTGATAGTAACATCCAGTATAATGCGGGCTATTCAAACGGCGGCGCGCTATACCTGTCGAGCATTACAGGCACTACAACGATTACGAATTCGACTATTCTCAATAACTCATCAGGCAACGGTTACGGCGGGGCGATATACAGTTCAAGTTCTCCTCTGACAATTACTAACAGTAATATCAGTAATAACATCGGCTCTTCCTCTAAAACCGGAGGTGCGATCTACATGACAGGGGCTGCCGCCACACTGACTATTGAAAGCAACAGCACCCTCAACAATAACACTGGTGCTTCTGCAGGCGGCGCAATTTATATGACAGCGTCCGGGGCGCTCAGTATCAGCGACAGTACGGTCAGCTCGAACAGCACCACTGCCAACGGCGGCGGCGGCATATATTTGATCAATATCACCAATACGTCAACTGTTACCAATACGACCATTAGTTCCAACACTACCGGAGTCACTGGTGACGGCGCAGGGATCTATGCCAGCCAGGCGCCCCTTACCATTACCGGCGGTTCTATAACCAACAACAGCGGCGGTACGAACAGAGGCGGAGGCGGTGTCTGGATAGGATCAGGTACCGCAAGCAATAACAGCATTACCGGTACGACTATTAATTCAAACACTACCGGAGGAATGGGCGGCGGCGGCATCTATATTCAGGGCGGCACAACCACCCTGACGCTTTCCAAAGTGAAGTTGCAGGGCAATGCCGCAACAGCAGGCGGAGGAGGAGGTATCAGGATCGCCTCCGGAACTGCAAACATTACAAACACACTTATAACCGGAAACAGGATCGCAAATGACTGGAACTACGGCGGTGGTATAAGGAACGTCGGTGTCCTGAACCTCTATTTCAGTACAGTGGCCGACAATTACGCGCATTATGGGGGAGGTCTGGACTGCGGCGGGACTGAGAACATATATAACAGCATCATCTATGGTAACCAAGTGAGCGGAGGCAACACTGAGATAAGGGGTACTACGGATACATTATATTTGACCGAAATCAGCTCAGGCGTCGACTTTACACTCGAGAGCGGGGCCACGTCATCCACATCGACAACTGATGGTGATTATCATCTGCAGTCCACTTCCAACTGTATCGACACCGGTGATGCTACTAACGCTCCGTCAGAAGATATTGAGGGAAACACGCGGCCTACGGATATCGGAGGTAAGGGTGACGGCTCAGACGATTACGATAAGGGGGCTTATGAGTACGTTCCGTAGCTTTTCAGTATCAGGTTTTACAGCAGGATTACAACTGGTTTTTGGTTCTTAAGCTTCTTATTCCCAATACCGCTCCGCCTGAAATAAACAGCACAATGCTTATCGGTTCGGGCACGACCGGGGTCTGCGGCCAGGGGTGAGCGAGATTTACCGTACTGACTCCGTTACCGAGGATTCCGATTTCGGTTTCTTCTCCGGTATTGATGTTGATTGAATACAAAACATTGTTATCGCGTACCGCGTACAACTTGCCGGTCCCGGGGTCGAATTCAGAACCTATCCCATTATATCTGATACCCAGCTCATCAATGATTTCCGCAATCCCCGGGTCAACCTTGACGGAGTCCCAGTTTCCGATGAACCGATAAACGGTAAAATCAAACAGTACAGGATCTATGATTGTCGCGTCAGCTGTTGCGATATTCTGCACGGTCGTTCCGTTAAGGTCCATACGCAGATTGGTCGGGTTCCACCACATCTCCCATGAGTAGGAACCTGTATTTAGACTGCCTGCCATTGAGGTGAATTCACTTACACCGTTTACTGTTTTTTCCGCTCTCTGTGTATAACCGCTGGAACCATAGGTAGTGTCGGTCAGAACGAATTTGAAGTAGTTGTCCGCGTCCTCCAGCAGGGAAAATATCAGACGGCTCTGGCCGTCACCGTTTGTAGAGATATTGAAATCAATCTTCGCATATCCGCTCGAAGGCATGTCAATGTTTCCTCGTGCCGTTACGGAAGCCGGGACCCATGCGCCACCGTACCCATCCATTGTGATATAACCAGCGCTGTTCCAGGAATATCCAGTCCCTGATCCTGAAGTGCTCCAGGAGTAATTCCCTGATGTGTTTGAGGAGAAAGTGTCATTGAGTACAGGCTGGGCATCGGGATTGACCTGAAGCAGATAGTTTGGAGAGTTTGTGCCCCCGGTTATACTAAGGAGTCCGCCTGACTCGAAATCCACCGCCAGACTGTTATGACTTGTATTTACATATGAATTGCCGACCGGACTTAAAGCCCCGGTAGAAGTGTTTATGGAGTATAGAGTGGAAGGGGCCGCACCCTGGTTTATATTGCCGCCGACCAGACCGTAAAGGGTCCCCTGCTTGTCGAATGCGAGACCATTTACAAACTGCGGTGCTGCGTCCGTACCCTGTGAACCGATGTAATTGATCTGTCCTGTTGTGTAGTTGATATTGTAAAGCTGTTTTCTGGCGGTGTCCCATCCATAGAGTTCATTGTTCGGGCTGAAGGCGAGGGCGTTGGTCATAAAATTCGGCGTGCTTCCGTCGGGCAGTGTAATCGGCGTGACGAGCGAGGTCGCGCCTGTTGACGGGTCGATACTCCATAGGCCCGAACTGTTTTCAGAAGGTGAGAGCGTGTAAAATTTCGAATTATCGAGTGCTTCACTTATGGAAACACCCGGGATGATCATACTGAATATGACAAGAAGTATAAATACGACAAATCTATTAAAGTTGAAGGTAGACATTTTCCCCTCCTGAACGAGATCCCGAGATTAAACAAAATAATTGTTGCAAAATAAATGCCATTAATAAAATCTAATATTTCCGGGATGTTCAATCTCTCATACATATTGCTTGTCGTGTCATATCCCCCAGCCCATGGGATATTTACCAGGTGTTTCCGATGGTCCTGCGCCCCGGTCCGGTCAAGAACGATTGCGATTTACGATTTAAGCAAAACACAGAAATAGTGAAGCAGCAGCGTCTATTTTGTCTTGACTAATTTTGGGGAAGCGTGTGGCGATGTTCCCTCTATAAGCTGTCGATATCGATCTATTGACTGTTGAAATTTGACGTATTCTGCTGTAATATCAGCAAGGCATTAAAAGATATTTATTATGAATCGAAATATGGGAGTGGCCGTAAGGCTGACAAAATGGAACTGGACGTCCCGGTAATTGGAATTCTGAGGGGAGTAGACTCGGTCTTTTTCCGGTGCGCAATGGACGTCTCTTTTGACTCAGGACTACAGGCCATCGAGATCACGATGAACACCGACCGGGCCCAGGAGATAGTATCGGCAAACATTCCATCGGTCCCTGCCGGTAAACTGCTGGGCATGGGAACGATACGCAATCTTGCCGAGGCCGAAGCTGCAATAGGGGCGGGGGCCATGTTTCTGGTTACTCCGAATACTGACCCGCTGGTCATTGAATATGCGAGATCAAAAGCGGTGCCGATAATATCAGGCGCCCTTACTCCCACGGAAGTGTATACTGCCTGGTCTGCCGGAGCCGACATGGTAAAGGTCTTTCCATGCGGTCCTTTCGGTCCCGGGTACATCCGTGAACTGAGAGGGCCGTACGATCAAATATCCCTGGTCGCTGTGGGCGGCGTGAATCTTCAGAATATTACGGAATATTTCGCCGCAGGCGTTAAGGCAGTGGGCGCTAGCACATCTCTTTTCGGCCGGAAGGCACTGATGGAACGCGACCTTGAAGCAATTGCAGGGAATGTGAAAAATTTTGTGGCCCTTTGCCCGGAGTCGAATAAATAAATTATAATATCCACTCAGCACATAATATTCTAACAATCGATAAGGAGACTATACATGTACAGACCGGAAATAAAAGTAATAGACTGCTCCGTCCGTGACGGAGGCTTGATGAATAAGTGGCAGTTCAGCGATGCCTTCGTCTGCAAGGTTTATACAGCCTGCACAGAGGCGGGGGTCGATTATATGGAGATCGGGTATTTGAGTTCGGAATCCGCGTTTTCAAGGGCCGAAGTAGGGCCGTGGAAATTCTGTGCTGAAGCGGACATCCGGCGCATCATCGGCAGCACCGAGAAGAAGATCAAGCTCTCCGCAATGGCGGACATCGGGAGGATCGATTACGCTGACATCCCTCACAAATCCGAAAGCTCTCTTGATATGATTCGGGTCGCATGTTACGCGCATCAGACTGATGCCGCCATCGACCTGGCGCATCATTGCATAGACAAGGGATATGAGACGACCATCAATCTCATGGCGGTCTCTACCGTCGGTCTGCGAGAACTGGATGAGGCCCTTGATGACCTTTCCAAGAGCAGGGTCCCTGTCGTTTACGTGGTTGACAGTTTTGGAGCTTTCTATTCAGAAGATATCGAACTGCTCGCGAAAAAATACATGGAGCGCCTGCCCGGCAAGACCATCGGGATTCATTGCCACAACAACCAGCAGCTGGCATTCGCCAATACGATATCCGCTATCATCTCGGGAATCAACTACCTCGACGCGAGTTTATACGGCATAGGCCGTGGAGCAGGCAACTGTCCTCTTGAACTCCTGATTTCATTTTTAAAAAACCCCAAATTCAAGGTGCGTCCGCTCATCGAGGCCATAGAGGCGGAGATACTTCCATGGCAGGAGAAGATCGACTGGGGATACTACATACCTTATATGGTATCGGGTGTCCTGAACCAGCACCCGCGCGCTGCCATGGCCCATATGGAATCGGACAAGAAGAATAAAATCATCCAGTTCTATGATCAGATGACAAACGCCACTGATCTGGGATAAGGTTAATTTCCCTGAAGTTTATAGATACGCAGACAGCTGCCTGATCTGCGCGATATTCGATATGCACGTGAGTGAAATCACTCTGATGTAAATAATCTGATTTAGATTGTCCCGCCTATCTGGTTGTTTTTATAAGCATTACCTGCATTGATCGAATTGGTATTTTTATTGCAAGTATCCTGCAGTGGTTCTCTGTAAGCACGCGAAAAAATAAAATACAATTGACCTTAATTATTAAGGGAATGATGTTATGAGGGGAGCATGTTTCGAATCGTGCGGGCGCAGTCCATTTAATCTATAAATACAAAAGGTTGTCCGTAATATGTTAAATAGAGTGATCAGAGCATTAAAAGGTGCTGAATTATACTTTGCCTTAACATTTCTGATGGGCCTGGTAATCTCGACTGCCGAGGCGGGACTCGATTACCCGCATTACGGCATCAACGGCATAGGGTGCGATTCCTGTCACTTTGTATATGGATCACAGCCTTCGCTACTGCCGCCCTGGACGGAGCATGATCCGCAGAACATTGACGACACCCAGTATAACACCCTCTGCCTGAGTTGTCATAATGATATTGACGCCCCATATGTCAGGACACATTCCAGCATCCAGACAGACGACGGTTACGGGACCTGGACTGTTGAATGCAGGGTATGTCATAACCCGCATTTTCATATGCAGTTCAGGACTTACGGTAGTGCGGCTTACCTGTATTCGGACGCATCGACAAATATTACGGCATCGACGATAACAAGAACCGGGGCAGGATGGACGGTTGACGCATACAAGGGATTTGTAGTCATCCCGAACATATTACAAAGAAATTATAACTATAAAATCATCGAGAACTCCCAGGACACACTGACAGTGCAGGGGCCGATTGACCTGACCAGGGCTGCGTCGGGGAACACCTTCGCGATTGTTTACAACAAACTAATCTATGATTCTATTGATCTCAGCAGGATTACTATATCGCCGGCAAAGAGCGGGACAAAGGCAGTGAGATTTTTCGGCAAAACGGGGACAAACTCATTCGCGGACGGTGATGCGACCTATGACGGGATCTGCGAGGTCTGCCACACGCAGACGACCCATTTCAGAAATAACGGGTCAGGTGAGGACCAATTGCATGTGAACGCGGGAAGCCCCGCGGGAACGGACTGCATATCCTGCCATTCTCACACAGCAGGTTTCGCTCATGGAGGGGCAGGCGGCACAGGCTGCGAGGAGTGCCACGGTCATGACCCCGGATACGGCGGTGTTACAGGAGGGAAGGGGACATACGGAAGCCACTCTACCCATACTGAAAACGATGCTGACGACCTGCGCGGTCCGAACGTGGGTTGTGATACATGCCATGAACCGGGCGGTTTCCCGTTATTTAAATCAGGGACAGACCTGAATGGTGACGGGAGATATTCACTGGCTGAAACAGACGTGTGCGATGACTGCCACAGTCCGGACGGTGCGTATGACGGCGTAAATGACCCGGAACTTGGGGCCAGATTCGGGAACGAGGGTGAACTGAAATATAACTGGCGCAACAGGATATACAATGCTGACGGTTTATTAAAGTCCGGGAAAGAGAAGTGGTGCGCAACCTGTCACGATGAAGTCCCGTCCCTGATCAGCGGCGTAAACGCGCCGAATGTCATTGGAGATGAAGGCGCCGAAACGGCTTACGGAACCGGATATGGATATTACAGCACTGGCCACGGAATCTCCCCGGCGCAGCACTATCCCTCGAGTGGGGGTACTATGTTTGGTGCAGGTCTGAAGTGTGACGCCTGTCATGACTTTTCCGGTCCGCATATCGACGGCCTTGGAAGGACATACTCGCAGCCCGGGACACCCGCTGCTTACCAGCAGGGTTACAGACTGAAATCCATACGGGGCGGATATCCCCTTCAGGTGCCCCGCTCAAACCTCTGTCCGTGGGAGCCCGGATATAATGAACAGCCGACAGTTGATGCAGCTGATTTCAGTTTATGCTTCAGCTGTCATGACAGCAGTCCATTTACGGATTCGGCCAGTGTCACGACCAATTTCAGAAATGAATCAAGCGGCGTTAACGCCCACTACTATCACCTGTCCGTATTCAAGAATTGCGGGCCCGGACCCATGTGGGCGTCTGATTGGAGCAGCACCCTTGACAGCAGGATAACCTGTATGTCCTGCCACAATGTGCACGGGTCCACCCGTCTGTCCATGGTGAGGGACGGCAAACTCATCAACAGGGAACCGGGACTGCAGGTGGCGTATTACAATGACGACGTCTCATATGTGTGCGGCGGACCGTCCCCCTATCCCCCAACCCCTGCCGACGTGACACTGCCTGAAAGCACAGGAACGGTCTGGAACGCTAACGTGGGCAATGTCTGCTGGGGCTGCCACGGAAGCTGCGGATTCAATGTGTTGTACACAAGAACGCCTTTTGCCGCACTCGCTCCGTATATAACTGAAGTTTACGGACGGTCAGGCGGCAGCACACTGGCAGTCCATCTTTCTGAGGGGGTATACAGCAATCCCGGTCTCACCGGCGATCTCGTACCTGGGGATTTTGCTATTATCGACGCCGATGACGGGAGGTCGATATTAAATGTTTCACATACAGCCGGTGACAGCGCAGCGAAATTGACTGTCGACACGCCTTTTGATTCCTCTAACGATATAGGCACTGACATGATATCCGCGGCAAACGGCTCTTCCATTTATAACAGCAGGAATATCGCCATGGACATCAACACAGTCATGATTGAGGATGATCAGGAAGCCCCGTTGATTTCGGCCCAGGACCCTTCAAACGGAGCAGGCGGGGTGGCGGTGGACGACAACATAACCTTTACTTTGTCGGACGGCAAGGCCGGTCTCGACTGGTCTACATTCGTAATACAACTCTCGGGAGACAAAGGCTATTCAAGGACATATACAGATACATCCGTCCCGGTTGTTTCAAAGACAGGTCCGATATCCGAATATAATGTCACAATCGACTCTGATACTGATTTTTCTCTGGGCGAAGTTATAACTGTTACCGTTTATGTAAACGACCTGGCAGGCAATTCTCTGCTCCCACCCGCGTGGTCTTTTAATACAGCTTCCGGGGCGACCCCGCATGTTCTTACGCTTCATCCATCAGGCCTGGCCTCGAATCCCGGCGGATACTGGACGGTCCCGGGCAGCGATCAGTGGGCGTCATATCTGGACAGCAACGATGGAAACAGCACGTATGTCACTTCAAATACCGGATCGCAGGGGGCGGTCTTCTCCATGGACATGGATGATCCTGCGGGACTGGAGGGGACAGCCATACAGAGTATCTCATTCCATGTTTATGCCAGATATGTGAGCGGATGGTCACCTTCTCCTCCGGCCTACCCGGGTGTCATCAATATCGGATATAAGACTGGGACGAATACGGTCTGGAAAGGCGATACCTCAATTGACGGATCAGGAAATTATAACCTGGTCTCATCAGTGACATACACAACCGACTCTGACGGAGGCCCGCTCGACATTAACGACATAAACGACCTGCAGATTGCCGTGCAGCGGAAGACGTCCGGAGGATATCCCCTGCGCATTACCGAAGTCTTTGCCGAGATCACCTATCTGCAATAAGTTTTTGGGACATGCCTACCTCGACATGATACGTATATGTTATTAATTATCAAGGAGCTTAAAATCTATTAATATCTTTCAGCAGAAGTCTTCCCTGTCTGCAATGGAACAGAATTCACATTGAATAAAGCGGGCTAAGAAAGAGACAGGACATGTCAGCCAATTCATTGTTCCCAGCTGCAACAGGGGACTTCGGAAAAAATACTGCAAATTTATTTATAATATTAATCGGCAATTACGGGAAGGCCGTCATAATACCGAAGTCGACTCCGGCATGACGGACCGGACAACTCAGCATAAATAATTTCTTGACAAACATTAGATGGAGGGTCCCCCATGGATGAATATGAAAGAGAGATGGAAATAATCGCATTGCTGTCCAACCCTGACGGCAACTACACGTATGTTAACTGCGACAGTGACGTAATTGAACATTCATGCGAGAAAATGAAAGAACAGAGGCAGATTAAACTAATCGAAGTAGAATACTTCAAAGACGCCAAGTTAAATGAAGGCAAGGCCAATTTCTGCGACAAATGCAACAAGGTGTTTGTCTATAAGCCGGGCGCCTGATTTATGTGCTCCCTGTCTGCTTTCCTTTCCCGGTAAACGCAAACAACACATCTGTCCCAACAAGAGGCATTAACACAGTGAATATGCATTTAAATTAAAATTGAAAGATAAAAAATTAAAAATTAGGAAGAGAATCTTTAAGGGTATTCTTCCGTGTCTTTTATTTTTTATATTTGATTTTTTAACTGGTTAATGAGGTGGCGTTGTGTTTGTTCGGCATTCAGCCTCTCCGGTTTATGCTATTCTGGACAGCAATGCGGACATAGTTATTTTTCATCCGGCCTTCCGGGTTTCCCGGTCAGCCACTCAAACGGTTTCCAGTATAGCTTTCTGGCGGTCTCTACATAAGAGCCCATTCTGCTGCGCAGAGAGTCCAGGAGAGAATACAGTGCCGGCACCACCACGAGTGTCAGGAATGTGGCGAGCATGAGCCCGTATATAACAACCACCGCCATGGTACGCCACCACTGTGTAGACTCGCTCACCCACGATATCTGCCAGTTTTGAAAATCATATGAGACGCCGGTCATCATCGGTATTAGACCGAGAATGGTCGTGATCGCGGTAAGAAGCACCGGCCTGAGTCTTGTGGCGCCGCCCGCGACAACAGCGTCATTCACAGACATTCCCCTGTTACGCAGTTTGTTTGTGTAGTCAACCAGCACGATAGCGTTGTTGACCACGACGCCTGCAAGTGATATCACTCCCACACCGGTCATTATGATGCCGAACGGAGAACTGATCGTCATAAGACCGAGGAACACTCCGCCCAGGGACAGAACAACAGAGGTCATTATGATGAATGGCTGGGATACGGAATTGAACATGCTGACCAGGATCAGGAATATAAGGAATAGGGCAATAACAAAAGATCTGGTAAGGAATTCTTCGGACTCCTTCTGGAATTCAAACTCGCCCGTAAACTGGACCTTGTATCCGGGGGGAAGAGGGAGGCTCTTCAGCAGTTCCTCAGCCTGCACCCGTGCCACAGCACCCGGTGTCTTGGTCTCATCCACGTTTGCCTTGACCGTTACCACGCGGGCATGATTGATCCTGATTACATTACCGATGCTCCCTGTATAATCTATCTTTGCGAGCGTGGTCAGAGGGACCATTTTGCCTTCCGGCGTAGGCAGCATGAGTTCGCGCAGAATGTCGGTCACCCTCCTGTCCGGGTCGGAAAGCTGCACGGTTATATCATAATCTTCATCATCTTCCCGGTATGTCGAGACATTAAGGCCATTGTAACCTGTCTTAAGCGCAAATCCGATAGAGTCGGTCGTGAGCCCGAATAGCGCGGCCTTCTGGCGGTCGACCGTTACCCTGACGGAGGGCGCGCCCTCCACGTAATCGTCCCTGATGTCTTCGACATAAGGGACCTGCCCGATGATCTTTCTTATCTGTCCGGCAAGCTGTCCGAGCACCCTGAAGTCAGTGCCGGATATTTCGATATTTATAGGAGCGCCTGTAGGCGGGCCTTCTTCAGCCTCTGCCACAGTCACCTTGCCGCCGGGGATGTCCTTTACACGCTCTCTGATTTGCTCAAGGGTGGCGGAAGACGGTAACCTCCTGTCCTGCAGGTCCAGAAACTGAATGCCCACATGGTTCGCGGCGGTAGGTTCAAATGCCATGCCCGCGGTAGGGTAGGCCATGGACCTCGCATAAATATATTCCACATTATCAAGATCGCTCGGTCCGGTATATTCCTGACCACCGCTTTTCTCATGCCGTTTAGGTTCGTAAGATCTTTTGAATGCCGCGTCGAATGAAGCAGCGTAGCTGTCAGTGGAGGCACCGTCAGTACCGTTGATACGCATTTCGATCTGTTTGAGAATACTGTCGTTGTAATCGATGTTGGCCCCTTCGGGTACATCAATGTTTACGTACATGGACTTCGGGTCTATATGCGGGAAGAACTCTACCGGCTTTTCAAGCCCCACTAACAGAAGCCATCCCTGTACGAGCAGCACAAGTATGACAAGGGACATAAGCAAAACGGCGACGCGGTGATTGAGCGCTCCTTTGAGCATTTTTGAATAAAAAGTGAGTACAGGTCCCTTTATGTCAACAGGTTTCTCCCCGGCCGCAAACGCCTCTTCAGGACTCAGGCTCGAAGCGGTGGTATTTTTTACCTTCATGAAAAAAGCGGCGAGAGCCGGATTTATCACCATCGCTACAAAGAGACTCGAAGTGAGAGTGACTATTACCGTTAGGGGGAGGTATTTCATGAACTCTCCCATTATCCCCGGCCAGAAGATCATCGGGAGGAATGCGGCGAGTGTGGTTATTGTGGAGCCGATAACGGGCCAGGCGACCTCGGATGTAGCGCGCATGGCAGCATCGATACGCGATACACCCTGCTGCATGTAACGGTATATGTTCTCAACTATTACGATGGCATTATCGACGAGCATGCCGAGAGCAAGCGTAAGACTGAAGAGCACGACCATATTCAGTGTTATTCCCATCCAGTAGAGCACTGTAAACGAGAGCAGCATTGAGAAAGGTATCGCCAGTCCCACGAGGACCGCGTTCCTTAATCCCATGGCAAATAGAAGGACAATGACCACAAGGATAAGGCCGGTAAGGATGTTGTTGTTCAGGTCTGCCACCATCATGCGGATGTCCTTTGCCTTGTCCATAACCTTTATTATCTCTGTACCTTTCGGCCAGCCGGCGCTCAAGCGTGAAAGTATCTCATCGACCCGGTCGGTTATCATGATGATATTTTCTCCCGCCCGTTTTTTTATGGCGATGTTTACCGATTCCCTGCCGTTCAGACGGGAGCGAGTCATTTCATCCTTGAATCCGTCGACCACCCTGGCAACATCCTTGAGATATACAGGCTGCCCATTATGCGTGCCGATAACAAGCCCGTATATCTCTTCCGGGGTCCTGAATTCACCCGGCACGCGAAGCTGAAAGCGGCCTTCGCCGAGTCTTATTGCGCCTCCTGATATATTCTGGTTCTCGCTCGACACCACGCGCTGAAACGCGGTGACCGGGATATTGTAATAGGCGAGCTTGTCCGGGATGATCTCGACCCGGATTTCACGTTCAAGCGCCCCTGCGATGGTCACATCGAGTACACCGGGGATTGCCTCTATCTCGTCCTCTATCTCGTCAGCGATCTTTTTCAGGCACGGGTTGCCGCAGGTGCCGCTCAGTGAAAATACCACGATAGGCATCTCCGAAAAGTTTACCTCAAAGACCGCCGGGTCGTCCTCCAGGTCGGTAGGCAGATCGTTCTTTGACTCGTCCACCTTGTTTCTGACCTTCTCGATCGCGACGTCTATGTCGGTGCCGGTCACAAACTCTATGCTTATGGATGACTCACCTTCGGAACTGATAGAATGTACCTTCTTTACACCTTCAAGACCCTTGAGCTTTTTTTCAATCGGGATGGTTATCGAGGTCTCGATGTCTGAAGGCGATACCCCTTTATATGTTGTCGAGACGAAGACAAAGGGGATAGTGATGTCCGGTTCGCTCTCCCGCGGCATCACCTTATAACAGTACGCGCCGAACACCAGAATGATCACGGCCAGCACCATTACGCTAATCCGCTGTCTTACCGCGTAATCCGACAGAATCATTTAAACAGCTCCTCCGGGTCCGAGACCGTACGGACAACATTCACATTCTGCCCCTCGTCAACACTCCTGTGTCCCACCACGATCACACGGTCCTTATCAGAGAGCCCCCTAGTTATCTGCACCCGCCATCCGTCGAGGATACCTGTCTCGACCAACCGTATATGCGCGGTCCCCTCCTTTTCAATAAATACGAACTGCTCCCCACCGCGGGATATGACCGCGTAGAGGGGGACGGCAAACCCGTTTTTCACTTCCTGTTTCACTATGTTCACCCGCGCGAACATACCCGGCAGAATTTCTCCGCGCGGGTTGTCTACAGCTATTTCGAGCTTGTAAACATGAGCAAAAGACTCAGGGCTTTTTGAAAGGAAATGTTTTCTTCCGCTGACCGTCCTGTTTAATGCGCTTATGTTGACGTCAAACTGATCAAGTCTGCGCACATCATCCACGTCAGACTCGGGAATGCCGGTGCTTACCTTCACACTTCTTATATCGATTATTACCGCGACAGGGTCCTGAACATTCAGATGAAGACCCTCTTTGGCATCCAGACGGTTTAGTATACCGCTGACAGGGGCCGTTATGCGGCATCGTTCGAGTCTGAGCCTTGCGTTCTGCAGTGAGGCATAGAGGTTGTCCGCCCGTGCCGCTTCACTGTCAAGCCGAGCCTGTGTAATCAGATTTTCCTCGAAAAGCTCTTTTGTACGCTCCAGGTTCTTCTTTGCCAGTTCATACTCGGCGCTGATGGACGCAACTTCATTCTCATAGTCCCGTGAATCTAGCACCGTGATTACGTCGCCTTTTTTGACATGCACACCTTCAACGAGCGGGACACTGACTACCTTGCCCGAGACCTCGGCAGAGACCTTCAGTTCGACCCATGCCTCAACCTCCGCCGGCAGGTCGAGCCGGTCCTTTACAGGCATCGGTGCGACATCGAGCGTGACCACGTTTACCGGAGGGCGGTCCTTGTGCATGGAAGCGAGTTTTTCGGCCTTGATCCTCTCTTCTTCAGTCTTGATACGGGAGGACATCATGACAACGAGTATTATCAGTAAGACCACAATAAGCGAGGGTAGAATCCCCCATATACGTCTGAGTATTTTTTCTTTCTTTGTATAATCCGTTTCCATATAATCTCCGTTAAAAAAACTCCCCCGCCCTGCCCAGGCCGAGAGATGTGTTAACTTCCCTTCTGCATATGGGCCTTAATATCCACGTTCTTCATTGCTATTATTATTTAACGCCGACTGGCTCCAGCATATAAGGCCTTAAAAGTTTTCGCATCATGTCTATGCCTTCTTCAACCCTGGCCATGGTGATTCTCTTCCCACCGCTTTCAAGAAAAGAGTGCCAGTAGGTGCCTATGATCCACAGAGACCTCTGCAGGAACTCGATCTCGGAATTGTCCATGGATCTGAAAATACCGGTCTCAATAAAAGCAATGATGCTTTCCCTGACTTCCGTGAGACGTTTCTTCTGGTCTCTGATTATCGCGGTTTTAAGCTTATTGTCCCGGTTCAGCAGGGCATTAAACTCACGGTATAAAAACCTGTACTCCCAGTGCAGCACGAACACCCGCTTGAAGACCGCTTCCATGTTTTCTATAGACGGATCAACACGGAAGCCTGCACCGTATGACGATTTGGTGCCTGTAAACTCGACTATACTGAGAAAGATTGCCCGGATGATCTCCTCTTTGTTCCTGAAGTGATAATAAAGGTTCCCCGGACTTATCCCCGCAGCCGCGGCGATATGGTTCGTCGTGACCGCCTTGGTCCCTTTCTGATTAAAGAGCTTTATGGCGGCCTGCATTATACGGTCTTTGGTTTCCATCGAAATAAAATATGGCATATCTAATTTAGAGTAAATACTCTAAATTGTCAAGCAGGGGGAGGCAGATTTCTGCGGCGTAATTATCTGGATAGCAGACGGGAAGTATTCTTGGACATAATGTCCGGAAGTGCTATTAAGGCTGTGCCTTTAGACAAAGGAGTTCTCCGGTTAATCGATCCGCAGAGGCGTATCACGATACGCCCCTGCTCTAAATGTTTTGGTGGTAGGACAATAAGAAAGAAACTTACTTGCAGTTCCCGATCCTGCGACCGCTCATCTTCTGGAGCATTTTCATGCCATCTGTTTCCATTCTTGTTTCTCCAGTAAAAGAGTCGCCGCTGTAAGTGACTTTGCCGGTGCTCTTTACAGGCTTCCCGTCGCTCACGCAATTGACTTCCCATGTGACAGTATTGCCCTTTACATCGGTATTTGTGACCTTACAGTCCTGGTTATGTTCCGCTTTGTCCTGAGGTACGCTGTCTTTGCTCGTCAGACACTGGGTGAATTTGAACGGAGGCATTTCCATCGGCATATCCGGCATTTCCATCTTTGTGGTGATCTCCCACAATCCGTCTCTCATGTCAATGGCAAAAGTGGTCCCCGCAAACAACAATACTGCAATAACGGCTGCGATAACTGATGTCCTGTAATTCATATTCTCCTCCTGTTGAATGTCAATAACTGGTCTTAACAGATTTTATTATACAATTTAGTCAAAAGAAATCCTTTGGCTCCGTGACAATAAATTCTTCACAGGTCTTATGTCGATCCGGTTATTTTGTTATACTTAGGACAAACATACTCATCTGTGATAAAGTGAATATGCTATCTGATTTTTACCAGGACCATTCATCTATTTTTCTTGCAGCCGGTCTGTATTTGCCTTTAACTTTATTCTGGAATTACGCAAAAAGTAACAGAAAAAAGACCTGGGAATATAAACCTGCTCCTCATTTACAGGCACTGCCTCTTGACCTCGGACCGGCAGACCATATCAAGGCATTCATTTCGTGGATATTCCTGTTTCTGGGCGTATTCTCGGTCAGTCCGGGTTATTATTATTTAGGGAAGCGCGACGAGAACACCCCCCTTCTTGTTACATGCAATAATTTTCTCACGGTATTTCTTCTTGCCAGAAGGATCGGAAAAAGAAGTGTCCGTTTGCTGATTGTCGATACAAACGGCATTAATGTGTGGTGCTCCGCTGGAGAAGGTAAATTTAGTGCTGAAGAGATAATCGATAAGGCCGAACTGTTCGGGCTGAGAAGGGAGAAGCGGAATACGGAGATGATCCTGCCTAAGCTCTGTCTTTCAGGCGTACGTATGTCCGATCTCAGAAAGGCCGGCTTCAAACCTGTTATCGGGCCGATGTACGCCAAAGACCTGCCGCAATATCTCGACAGGGGAGAATTCAGGGACAGAAAGAATGATCACTGCCGGTTCGGGCTGCAGGCAAGGATGTTTACCGCGGTACCGACGTCCGTACAGTTTTTATACTGGTTTCTGGGTATATATATCCTGACGTTCTGGGCCGTTAATGTTTCGATCATATGGGTCGCTGCTGTTCTCGCGTTTCTTTATCCGGTGCTTTTTCCTTATCTGCCCGGGAAACAGTTTGCTGTAAAGGGGATTGCGCTGGGTGTGCTTAACGCATTATTCATATACGGCTGTATTTGGCTGGAAGGAATTCATACCGGAGCTGCGCTGTTCTGGATACTTTTTGGTCTCGCGACTTCAATGTTTATTTCTCTCAGCTACACGGGAAACAGCCCTGTAAGCAACTATGATAGCGTAAGGAAGGAGACGGCGCGTTTTCTTCCGGTTGTGGTTATGCTGTATGTTCTTTTAATACCCGTCAAAATATTTTTAGGATAATTGCCATGATCAGCATAGACAGAAATAAATGCACCGGTTGTTCAATATGCGCTCATGTCTGCCCCCATGGGCTCATTGAGATGAATGATGGGACTGCTTTTCTGACCGATGCAGACAAGTGCATTACATGCGGGGCGTGCGGTATTAACTGCCCGGCAGGGGCAGTTGATGTCGATAAAAAGACAGGCTGTGTGGTCACCATAATCAAGGAAGATATTCTCAAGTTGAAGAAGAGCAACTCAGGATGTCAGGAAGATGTCTGCGCGCCGCGGAATATCAGCCCGGAGAAGGCGCATAAGAAAGTCCTTCTCTTTGTTCCCCAGGGGTTCGAGGACCTTGAAGTCGCGACCTTTACGGACATCATCGGGTGGACCAGGGTGTTAAAGGAAGTGAAATCCGTTGATCTGGTCATTACCGCGTTCAGAAGGAGCGTCAGGTCCAAACACAACCTCATCATTAATGTTCACGCGCTGCTTGATGAAGTTAAGGTCAGCGATTATCACGCGCTTATTATCCCGGGAGGATTCAACGACAGCGGATATCAGGAAGTGTATGATGAGAGGGTGCTTGATCTCATCAGAAAGGTGTATGCTAACGGCGGTATCATAACCGCTATGTGTGTCGGTTCTCTTGCCGTCGCTAAGGCCGGAATATTGCGGGACAGGGAGGCCACGACCTATTCTTTAAGCAGGAGGCATGATAATTTGCAGACACTGCGCGACTACGGCGCAATAACAAGCAGTCAGAGGATAGTTATATCAGACAGGATAATTACAAACCGCGGGCCTGATACTTCCATAGATGTCGCTTTTAAACTTGTTGAAATGCTCAATGGTGAAGAAGACATGATGCGTATCAGGAAAGCGTTGATGTTTGAGTAGGAAGTCCTGATTTTGCCGCCCGCATACAGGTAAATCCCAGAATATATTGGTCGATCATCCCGTTGAAAGGATCTCTCTCAACTTCTCAGCGTACTGTTCGCTCTCATTATCACCGGTGACTATTTCGATGTCCTCAGGCCGTGTTACGCCCAGGCCCAGGTCGACCGCCCTGGCTATCTGTTCCTGCGAAAAGATCTTCTTCCCCATAATGTCCTTATTGCTGCCGAGTTCCTTCAGTATCGACAACCCGACAGCGTCCACCGCAATCCGGTCGGTCCCTGCTATAATGACATCGGCCCTTTTGCGTGTGCCTTGAGAGGGGCCCCCGTCAACAAACGCTTCTATTGCGTCCATTAATATCAGCGACGGGTTGTACGCCTGGTTTATCTCGGCTATCATCTTTCTCATGCTCCTGAATGAAGAGTGGAGTTCCGACATGTTCCGTTTATGGGTGATGCCGACAGAAAGCTTCAGGGACATGGTGAAAACGCCTCCGTAGGCATGGGTCTTCAGACAGCAGGTAGACACTATGCAATTTGAATCAAGGACCGGCTTTGCTATATCATACCCGTTTATCCAGTGGCTCTGCGCCGGCTTCATCTTTATCCAGTCACTGGCGGGAAGGTCCTCGAAGTTTATCAGTTTAACGTCCAGTTTTTTACAGAGTCCGTAGATTCCCTTTTCCTCAAGGACATCAGATGTGTCTGGCGGGCCGCTCCTCTCGCCGATGGTAATACTTTTTGCGCCCATCTCATTCAGGTGTAATATCAGATTCACGAGGGTGTCATTGTGCGTGGAACCCGGAAACGGGTCCGCGGTGTTGAAATTTGGTTTTAGCAGTACGTCCTGCCCCTTCACCGGATTTATTCCGAGCAGTTCGACCGCTTTCCGGACACCAGATGCCCTGTCCGAGGTTTTTATAAGTGAGAGTTTAGTTTTTTTATGACCTGAAAAATCACTCATTGGATCAGCCTCCGCGAAAACTTTACCAGACAGGGCTAACCCCGTCAATGCGAGTATGAATTCACGCCGGTCCATGATCTTATATCATGAAGCTGCCGCCGTTGACCGGGATGTACTGGCCTGTGAGATAGTCCGACAGTGAAGACGCAAGAAATACGGCAGCGCCGGCGATGTCCGCGGGTTCACCGACACGCCTGAGGGGGGTCATTTCGGCAAATCTTTTAAATCCCTCCTCGGGCATCCCTGATGTGGCGTCTGTCCTTGTAAGTCCCGGTCCGATCACGTTTACATTGATACCGTACTGTCCAAGTTCCATAGCCATTATCTTTGAGATGCCGTCCATTGCTGCTTTTGCCGCCGCGTGAGCAGAAAACCCGAAGCCGGGATGGCGTGAGAGGCCGCTGCTTATAAAGATCAGTTTGCCGGACTTCCGTTTTATCATGCCCTCCAGTACGGCATGTGAACAGTTATAAAGCGCCTTTAGTTCGCCGCTTATCTTCGTCTCGATCTCTTCCCATGTGAGTTCGATAAAAGGTTTTATCGGAAAGTTGATGTTCGCGTTATTAATAAGGACATCTATTCTTCCGAACGCCCTGGTCCCGTCATTCACCATAGCCCTGACCGCGCTGATGTCCCTCACATCGGCCTGGCATATGATCCCCTTTCCGCCTCCTGCTTTGATTTCATTAAGCACCTGCTCTGCCTTTTCCCTGTTCTGAAGATAATTAATAATCACCGAAGCGCCGTGCGCGGCCAGTGATTTTGCAATGGAAGCTCCTATCCCCCTTCCTGCGCCTGTGATCAGCACTGTCCTGTCGTGTAATCCGGTCATATCGCGGCCTCCTTTAAAGTGAAGTGTGGGGCATATTCTGTTATGAAAATAATATCACAAAGTCCGGCATGCCGGACAACGGGACTGGTGTTCACTTCCGGTAATGCAGTTCGCACCGTACCGGCAGGTCCTTGGCGATGCTCTTTGCTTCATCTTCAACTGCCTTGTGTTCCTTTGCGCTGTGGACGATTCCGCGGATGACGATGACGTCTCCCTCATGAAAAACATCCACAGTAGGGATAAGGAACCCGGGGTTTGTGAGCAGAGCAGCTTTTATCTTTGCCGCTTCCGCCCGCATGCGGAGTTCTTCGGTCTCACCGGCAAACCGGTCTTTTTTTAGGAGGGCGGTTTTTATGATGGAGACGATGATGTCTTTCCCCTGGGCATGGGTATCAAATACCATGTCGTACTCAGCCGGGTCGTTCCACTCTTTGCCGTAGATCGTGCGCATAAAGCAGGTATTTTCGGCTTCTGTCTTTTCAATGAGCCATTTTGCTGACTCCATGCCAATTGATTCCTGTCGCTTGATGACCCTGTCGATACGGTTTTCCAGAGGCGCCGTAATACGTACCCTGAATGCGGAAGCTATATCTTTAAGCAGGAAGTTTCCCCCCCTGCCGATGATCACAACATTGCCTTTCAGAGCATGGTTGATGATAATGCTCTGGACCAGGGCGGCAAATCCCCTGAATGACCAGTCGTATTTTTCCCAGACGCTCGGGCAGTGTTCATCCAGAGCTTCCCCCCATTTTTCCCACTCCGCGCCCTCGGCCCTTATATCTTCCAGAATTCTCTGCTTGTCCACATAGTCATAGTTCAGCTCCGAAGCGACTGCCCTGGCTATCTCTCTTCCCCCGCTCCCAAACTGTCTTGATACTGTCAAGATACTCATGATATCTCCTTTTCACAGGTCACTGCTCTTTTATGTGCACGTGTTCTTTCTTTTCTTCTTTTGATACCTTCAATTTCATCCATAGTTTCCCCGCCAGGATGACACCGGCAGCAGAGGCGATCTCTACGGAATATTTCATGGTATCGCCGGTACCCGTAATATTGGCGACCACAGGGTCGGTAATCATCATCTCGCCTCCGACTTTACCGAGCAGAGCGGCCCCGATATAAATTATGACGGGGTATTTGTCCATCAGCAGGGAAAGCAGATTGCTCGTGAACACGACAAACGGTATGCTTAATCCGAGGCCAAAGATAAGGAGAAAAAGGTTGCCGTGGGAAGCAGCGGCCACAGCCAGCATATTGTCGGTAGACATGGTAATGTCGGCGATGACGATTATCTTCATTGCCTGCATCATTGTCCCGGCGTTTTTTCCGTCTCTGTCATCAGGGACCCCTTCGATGAAAAGCTTCACGGCGATCCATATGATTAAAACCCCTCCGACCAGTTTTAAAAAATTAACTTCCAGAAGCTGCGCGATAAAAAAAGTCAGGACCACCCTCAGAAGGACGGCAGCGCCCGCTCCGAAATAAATCCCCTTTTTCCTTTGATCTCCGGGGAGAGACCTTACCGCCATGGCGATGACTACCGCGTTATCTCCCGCCAGAACGAGGTCGATGATCACAATGCTCAGAAAGTCGTATATGAAGTTCAGGTCGAAAGAAATATTACCAAAGATGCCCAGGTCCAAGTTGCTGTCCTTTGCGGTATACTTTATTATGTGAATTGAATTTGTTCTTTGAGCACCATTTTACCATAATATGCTGAGAAGCGGGAAAGTCGAGACACGGGGAATATTTCGTGGCAATCGCTTTTGGAAAGGATATATTTTTATCAGCCGAACCGGCCTCATTTTGAGGTCCATGATATCGCGTTTGAAAATAAAAATAAATAACAGGAGAAACATCATGCATAAGATATTTGATCAGTCGTCAATAAAAGGGATGACACTAAAGAATCGCCTTGTCCGTTCCGCCACATGGGAAGGAATGTGCGGAGCAGACGGGAGGCCTACTGACAAATTGATCAGCTGCTACCGCGACCTCGCGAAGGGAGGCGTGGGACTGATTATCAGCGGTTATACTTTTGTCAGGCCTGACGGAAAGCAGGCGCCGGGAAAGATGGGTATACACACTGATGCCTTTGCTCCAGAGATGAAGGCACTCACAAAAGCAGTCCATGACGAGGGAGGCAGAATATGTATTCAGCTGGTTCATTGCGGCGGACAGACTAACACGGCCATCGCAGGAAGACAGCCGCTTGCGCCTTCCTCTGTACAGGTTGAACAGTTCCCGGAGATCCCTGCTGAATTGACAAAGGATGAAATCCGGGACATTGCCGCGGCTTTTAAAGAGGGCGCGCGCCGGGCGGTGACATGGGGCTTTGACGGCATACAACTGCATGGCGCGCACGGTTATCTGATAAACCAGTTTCTGTCTCCGCTAACGAACCGAAGAAGTGACGAATACGGCGGAGGCATCGAAAACCGCAGCCGTTTTTTGTTCGACGTATACCGCGATGTCCGTAAGGCGGTCGGCGGTTCGTATCCGGTAATGATAAAGCTTAATGCCTCAGACAACCTGCCCGGGGGGTTTGGTATTGATGATGCGATTTATGTCGCGAAGAAACTTTCGGAAGAGGGCATCGATGCAATTGAGGTCTCCGCAGGGACTTCAGCATCCGGTAATCAGAATCCGGCACGTGTAAAGATAGACAGACCGGAAAAAGAGGCATACAATCTTGAATTGTCCCGCATGATCAAGAAATCTGTCGATTGTCCGGTAATGGTGGTGGGCGGGTTCCGCTCGATCGGTGTAATTGAGAAGGCGCTTGCTGATTTCGGCATGGATTATGTATCTATGGCGAGGCCGTTTATTCGCGAGCCCGGACTGGCCCGGCGCTGGGAACTGGGTGATACTTCGCCTGCGAAATGTATTTCCTGCAACAGCTGTTTCGGACCCGGGATGAAAGAGGGCGGAATCTATTGTGTGGTGGAAGCGAAGGAGAGGGCAGTAAAGTCATAAGATCTGCTTTTCCCTAAATATATCGCGTAGGAATATTACGCTATTTATGCGGCGTATTCCTCGTTTTCATATTCCCGGGTTAACGGGATCTGCTCGCGTAACTCCTTTAACCTTCTGATTATTAAGGCATAAACTTCCAGTGAAATTTTCCATCACGTCCGGCATATTGTTTGCTTCCATCTGTTAGACTTTAAATATTGTCCGGAGGATTTCCAAATGAAACGATTTGTTGTTTACAGCATAAGACGATCGGTCCTTGCTCACGCTGTCAAATACCGTGCATTGTCGGCTGCAGTGTTTACCATACTTCTATTAGCGGTCACTGTCTTTCCGTCGTTGGCTGCAAGTCCTCCCTATTTCTATGCGGTTTCACCTTCTGAGGAGTCGACCCAGCTGATAGAAATAAATCCTGTAGACGCGTCTATTGTATCTACCGTTTATCTCTACCACGCAAACGGCGGGGTGCCTGATATTCAGACCTTTTCTCTTGCCTTTGATCCCGCAGGGGGGCTGTTCGGCTGGGATGCCACCGCAGGACAGCTGTTTAACATCAACTATACCAGCCAGACGACCGCGCAGATCGATTATATCGGCAGCCCTACCGGCACCAAGGTGACCGGACTGGCGTTTGACAATTTAGGGGGGC
>JBFLYJ010000599.1:0-2024 GCA_040756635.1 Nitrospirota bacterium | reverse complement strand
GATCCCGGGTGACTGGGGCCTTGAAGTCGGCGTCCTCGCGGAGGTGTACAGAAATACTTCTATGAGAAGGGTATGCCAGGTCGACATAGCGGAAAATTACGAACATAAACACCAGATACTGTCCGCTGAAGATGCTACAAAAGGCCTGCACAAAATGTGTGTGGACATAAGCAAATCCATCTTCAGGACGCTTGCGTCGGAGGGCATCGTATTTTCGGACGGCTTCTTCAAGACACTGGTCGCGACATATGTCAGGACTGCGCAGGACATGCTGAAAAGATATGAAGACGATGCGGCGATCAACGGCCTCTTCTTTGACCGTCATGAAGAAAGCCTGGCTGTGGACACTTTCAAGAACGGGATAAAGAAGGCCGCGGATATAATAACCGAAGACCCCCTCGGTATTCCTCTGATAGCAAGCTGGGACAGGGTAACCTCGGCAATCCCCGACATTCTCAGCAAGATAGGGAATGCGGTGAAAGAAGACAACAAGTGATTTCTTTTATCCTCATTCTGATCATCACTGCTGTTATAGCCGTGTTTTCGGTGCAGAACGCGTACCCTGTCAAAATCACGTTTGTGATATGGAGTTTTGAGGCTTCTCTGGCGATCGTGATATTTCTCTCGGTGCTCGCCGGCCTTTTGATGGCGGCGGTTTTGTCACTGCCCGGAAAGATCAGGAGGATGTCAAAAGACAGGGCAATTCACAAACCCGATGTCGGGACGCCCGGGCCCCGTTAATATTATCTGCGGGAAACCGGTCTTCCGTACCGATCGGGCTTTTCAGGACATCGAAATTAAGCAGCAGATATATGCCGACCAGACAGACTCATGCCTTTCATGAGTGGCTCATTCCACTTCAACCATAAAATTCATCAGCAAGACCCTTCCGCGGTGCTTCACTTCGCTGAAGATGCTGTAAGTCCCTTTTACCGGGAAGACCACATTGGCCTCGATGACGGGACCGAAGCGGTCTCCGGATGAGGCGTGGATGTGGCCGACAGGATGATGTCCCGCGTGGTCAGAGGGAACTGTGCCGTGAGCATGGATAAAGTCACTCATATCATTCAGAACGACCGCGACATGCATGGGCGCGGAGAGATACGATTCCAGCTCCGTGACCGGACCGCCGTTTTCCCTGATTTCATAACGCAGCACGGTTTCTTTTTTCGCTGCAATGCGTTCGGGAGTGCTGGTCAGTTTAACGTCATAGTCGCCGAACTTTTTTTCCTTCGCCAGGTCCCTGCGCAAAGCGCCCATAACTGGACTGCCCGTGACTTCAACCATGAAATGCCCTGATACGTGGGTATTATTGACAGAAGCATCCGCGGCAATGAGATACCTGCCTGCAGAGGGGAAATTATAGCGGACGATGAATTGCGCGGAGTCGATGATCTCTGGTGTAATATTCCCGAAGTCCTCGGGATGAATATGGGCAAATACCCTCATGTCTTCACTGATGATTATTACGTGAAGTATCCTGTCGTGCGATATTGAGATGTCCTTTGCAGGTCCTCCCCTGTCGTCTTTTATATTAAACGTCAGTACGGCAGGTCCTCCCGCGATAAGCTTCACCGGCTCTGACAGCAGGGATATGCCGGCCCCGGAATGAACTTTATGTGAATGATCTTCGTGCTGATGAGCGGCCGTTCCGCTTCCAGCGGCGCAGGAAGCGCTGATAAACAGGAACAGAAAGACACTACCAATTAAACAAGACACGGCAATGCCGTTAATATATATTTTTTTCATTTTCACCTCCATAACATTCTTTAGACCTTACTTATGAGTATCATATCACCCTGTCGACGAAAAAGTGCAATCACTTGGGAGAAATTGCCGATGCATGAAAGATACGGGTGATAAAAGGAAACGATATTAAGCTTCAGCTGCCCTGATAAGCCTGTCGGACCGGGGCAACACTGGAGACTTCTTTTGGAGCCGGGTTCGCCGCAGTTTTAATATAACAGCCAATTTATAAGCGGTCTCAGGTTGCATTATAGTGCTTATATGTGCTAAAAAGAACA
>JBFLYJ010000598.1:0-2044 GCA_040756635.1 Nitrospirota bacterium | reverse complement strand
ATTTTGATAAATCAGGTCAGGGCTGATATAGGTCATTGGATGCCTCCTGGAAGAGTATCAGGAGAGGAATTCAAGTCCTCAGAAGCCCATGCAATAAAACATGGTCTTACTTGTCGTATTTTGCTTACTCCCGGTGGCACAATTCGGGATAAGGATAACAAGACAATCATGGATAAAGTAACAAAAAGACCCTTGGGAAAGATAATTCGATGGAAAATTCTCAAGGGTAAATGTGGGTTTCATGAAGGAGCTGAGGGAGAATGGAATTATTATTATGAAAATGGGGTGAATCTATTAGAAGATTTCGTTCTGATGGCTATTCAATTTGTGGAACGAAAGGGACCTTATTATATCTTTATGGATCAAAACTTCCAAGGCAAAGAGTCCCTATTTAAATTCTTCCAGAAAAATCCGGATAAAATTGAGGAAGCTAAACGGCTAATACTTAGTAAGAAAGGATTGATATATCGATATTGAGAGCAAACGGTAGAAAGTTCGAGCGAACGTTGGCACATGAATATAGTGGAACCATTGTTCCTCGTTCGGGTGCAAATACTATAAGTCGGGCTGATTGTCGAATTCCGGGATTTCTCATTGAAGCAAAGTCTACTTTGAGAGATCGGTACATTTTCCGACCTCATTCCTTGATTCGGCTCAGACAACGGTTCACAGAAATTCCAGCATTAGTATTACAATTCTGTTACAATGATTCTTTGGGTCGCAATGATACTTACTTTATTTTCCGTGAATCCGATTTTCCTTTTGGTTTCTCTGTTTGTCATGAGGTGGCGTGTAATGGAAAGCAAATTACTATTTATCGGGATTGTTTACAGAAAGCTCATGAGAAATGCCGAGCAATACGAATAAGGTTTCGAGGCTTGAAAGAAAATTTTATGATGATATCCTCGTTCAACTTCAAGCTGGGATTGAGGCGAAGGAACTCGGCCTAGTCCTCGAAGGTCTTGTTCCTCTTATGTTCGAACTACCTCAGCATGATAGGAGGCAGGGTATTCATCCTTCGGAACTTTCAGGCTGCGCTAGACGGGCTTATTACTCCGCTATAGGAGCGGAGTCTCAAGGATCTCGATGGGTTGAGCCAAAACTGGCAGTTGGTTCCATCATACATGAATTGATTCAACGTCAATTTCGAAGTAATGAGTTTTACCAAGTGAGAAGTGAAATACCTATTGATGATACGGAGTTTGCTCAAAAACATTATCTGGTGGGACATTGTGATCTTGGCTTTTATGTGGATAATCGGCCTGTTTTGGGGATGGAAATTAAAAGTGGAACCATATACATCAAAACTCCTGAGGATCATTTAATTCAGGGCACTGTATACCAGAAGTGTTTGGAGTTTCCTTATATGTGGTATTTCTATGTAGACCGAAATTGGGACAAGTGGAAATGTTTAATCCTATCAGCGCCGGATGAATCTATTATTGCCAAAATTCAGGATAAATGTCGTATGCTTCTGAGTCACATAATTGGCAGAATCCCTCCCAAACCTGAATTCGGATATTTTGTGTGCAACTATATTTGTAATTATTACTATTTATGCAAACCGGAGACAAAAAATGCTGCCTGAAATTGATAAGGATATGCTGGAGGATGAATTATTTCAAGTATTGGATACAATGGAAAAAGTCAAAAAACGATTGGAAATTATGGGAATCAAAGAACCTCCTGGGGGAAATAGACCACCAGAAGTTCCAATAGATGTAGCAAAGATTACAGATGATAAATGGAGTGAGTTGTATTCTAAACTGTTAGGATATTATGACTATCTTTCATACCAATGTGCTTTGGCGGAAGGATTCAAAAAAGAGGCTGATGCTAAGCTCAAATATATCAAGGCAAAACTGAAGACCAAAAAAATAGAGGAACCGGAAGTAGACCCTCTTCATGTTCAGGCGGTGTCTATTAAACAAGAAGCAGAGCAGCTATTTCTTATGGTCGAGGCTGCTAAAGCGGCGTTGACTAAAAAGATGGATATGGTCTCCCGTGACTTCGAGAGGCGGCGAGCAGAGTGGGAAAGATTCCA
>JBFLYJ010000597.1:0-2047 GCA_040756635.1 Nitrospirota bacterium | reverse complement strand
TCTGAAGGTGTCTCTCTCAGCGACTTTTCCCATGTTTGATTAAAGTCTGTCCATATGCTCAATCAGTGAACCGTCATTCACCTTCAACAATGTAGGGGCGTAGCATGCTACGCCCCTACATTGTAAATTGTATGCCAAGTTAATTCAATCATTTTTATATAAATCATTGCTCTTCACAATAACTGAAAATGGGGGGGAGGACGAAATCCGAATAAACACAATGACGACCCCTATTAAAAAAGAGATTAAGGCAGTCAGTAACGCTGTCACATCAATATGAACTGAGAATATGTAATTGACAAAGCAGGATTTGCCATTTCAATATCTCGTCGGTTCATTGTGTTTAAGAGGCATTCGGCCTCCCGTATAAATTTATGTTGGACAGGGGTGGATACAAATAATTCGCAACAGTATTCCAATTTCAGGGGAGGCCCGCAAAAAGTCTTGAATGCCATGAAGATTCTGAAAAGTTATTATCGCAGGGGAGAGAGGATTTCAATTCACGCTGTTTCGACATCCTTCGGACCTTCGATATCTGCACGTGGTATGGCGCAAAACTTTTTTACGGGTCTCCCCTGAAATTTATAATAACAAGAGTTAATTGACTAATCCCGGACAGAGTATTTAGAATTTACCATGCTCGGAAACCTTTTCGGACATTTTCTCGACAAGCCGCTCTCTTCGATGGCTAAAAAAATCCCGTTTGCACCCAACACAATCACCGCTGCAGGTTTCATCCTTACGATCCTTGCCTCATTCATACTCTCTCAAAGCCTGTTCTGGGGCGGAGTCATGATCCTGTTCTCCGGGCTGTTCGATATGCTGGACGGGATCGTCGCCAGGACAAACAACAAGTCCACGCAGTTCGGGGCCTTTATTGATTCAGTCCTTGACAGATATTCAGATTCTTTTTTGTTCCTCGGACTTGCGTGGTATTTTTTTAATGCTGAATCCATATCCGGCTCATCTCTGAGCCTCGTGACATCAGAATCAATAACCGGCGTATCTCTGAGCATTATGACGATGATCGGAGCCCTGCTTGTGAGTTATACACGCGCAAGGGCTGAAGGGTTGGGCAAAGAATGCAAGGTCGGTCTGATGGAAAGGCCGGAGAGAATTTTGTTGATGGCCTTCGGGGCATTGACGGGATGGATCCTGCCGGTCATGTGGATCATGTTAGTGCTCACTCATTTAACAGTGCTCCATAGGATCTATCATGTGTGGAAGAGCATGGAGAAAAGATAAAAAATTAAAAATAGAAAATCAAAATTACGGTAATATTTTTGATTAATGAGAACTACGTTAACAATGCCACAGTTATCTGGATTCCTGGGCAAGCCCGGAAAGACGGCCATGAGGCGTTGTTGAGTTGTGTCTTAGTAATAAGAAACACCTTAATTTTAATATTTGATCTTTTATTTTTACTTTTTAAAATTCTATTCCCTTCCTCGCCTTCACCCCTTTGTCCGCGGGATGTTTTATCGCGCGCATTTCGGTCACATAGTCAGCCCGCCTGATCAGTTCTTCAGGGGCGTTTCTTCCTGTAAACACGAGTTCGAGCGCATCAGGTTTTGACGACAGAATCCTGTCGACCTCGGTAACCGGCGCGTATCCGTTGCCGACCACATTGTTAAACTCCTCCAGGACTATGAGGTCGTATTTACCGCTTTTGATCTCTTCAACGGATAAATCAACCGCTTCTTTAATGGAGGCTTTCAATTCGGATTTCTTGACTGAAGGGTCGAACAGCGGCGATGTCTGTCCGCTGAATTTCACCACCTTTATTCCGCACTTCTTCGCGGCGATGATCTCTCCTGCCTTCTTTATTCTGCTTTTAAGAAACTGCAGTATAAGGACACGCTTGCCGTGTCCCGCGGCCCGCATGGCAAGACCAAACGAGGCGGTGGTCTTTCCTTTTCCGTGCCCGGTATAAACATGTATCAGTCCTTTGGCCATATGTGGCACGTATTGTATACCCCCTGTCTTTCTTAATTCAAGGCACTTATACTGCTATTATTTTGATCTTTACTTATGGTTCTTCCGGGAA
>JBFLYJ010000596.1:0-2057 GCA_040756635.1 Nitrospirota bacterium | reverse complement strand
GAGGTCCGTTTCTATCATCTCGCGAATGTCCGGGCGCTGGACCTTCACAATGACCTTTTCACCGGTGTTCAGGACAGCGTTATGCACCTGCGCTATCGAGGCGGCGGCAACAGGGACCATGTCGAAATTTGCGAAGACTCTTCCGATAGGCCCGTTGAACTCCTTTTCGATCATCTGAACGGCCTTATCGGATGAAAAAGGCGGTACCCTGTCCTGGAGCTTTTTGAATTCGTTCGCGTATTCCTCAGTTACGAGGTCCGGTCTTGTGGAAAGCATCTGCGCCAGTTTGATAAACGACGGCCCGAGTTCCCCAAAGGCCAGCCTCAGCCTCTGGGGGATGGTATGCCTTTCCATCTCCTGCATGCGGGTGAAATATTTGATTCTTTTTCTGAGTGGTATGAAACGCTGCAGGTTGGTCTGTTCGATAAACTGCCCGAAGCCGTGCTTCAGCAGTACATTGACGATCTGTCTTATGCGGCTGAGATTTTTATATGTATGCCAGAATCTTAAAAGACCTGTTATACCCATGAAAGAATCTTATTACTCCCTGTCCGGGGCTGATTCTTCAAGTTTCTTGATGCGTGCGGAAAGCGCCGTGATCTTTCTGCTGAGCTTCTCGACTTCGTCTCTCGTGGGGATATTCATCTTCTCGAGCGCCTTGTTGATTATCTCTGACACGCTTTTACTGATGTCCTCTCCTGATTTCGAAGCCTTTGCCGAGTACTCTTTGACAAGTTTGGCGCCCTGTCTCTCGCTCAGTTCGCCCTTTTTAACAAGTTCGTCAACAAGCTCACTGATCTTCTCAGGTACTCCTACGCCCGCCATCAAAGCCTTGTGAATGATTTCATTGATAGTCATGATGACCTCCGCATAAAGGGTTCCGGGATTAAAGGGTTGTGTCAGTGTCAGTTGTTAGTGTCAGTTTTGTCTTTACTCACACCGGCACTGTTCACTGATACTTTACCCCTCGAATCCTGTATTTATTTCGTCTTTTCCTTAATTATATCAGACAGAGAGGACAGCGCCCTGTCGATCCCCTCCGTGTCGCTTGTGCCGCCCTGCGCCATGTCCGGCCTGCCGCCCCCCTTGCCTCCGGTAACGGCCTTCAGTATGTCCCCTGCATGAAGACGCGGAATGAGGTCCTTGGTGACAACCGAAACATAATATGCCTGGCCTTCCAGCGCTGACCCCAGGACGATAACGCCGGAACCTATCTTGTCCTTCAGGGAGTCGGCAAGGCCCCTCAATGATTTCATGTCCAGACCAGCCGCCTTATGGGCCAACACCCTGACATTGTTGATCTCGACCATTCCCTTAAGTATCGCGTCAGCGCCGCTCGTTGCGGCCTTCTGTTTTATTTTATCGAGTTCTTTTTCATGCTGTTTAAGGTCATTCAGCACCTTCTCGACCCGTTCCGACACCTTGAGATCGTTAACTTTCAGCAGGGCAGCGGCCTTCCTGAGCTCGGCTTCTCTGGCCCTGTTGTACTCAACGGCAGAAAACCCCGTCAAGGCCTCAATGCGCCTGACCCCTGATGCGACACTTCCTTCGGATATGATTTTAAAAGGACCGACGTCGCCTGTGGCCCGGCAGTGGGTGCCTCCGCAGAGTTCAGCAGAAAAGTCCCCTGCCCTGACGACCCTTACCTCATTACCGTATTTCTCCCCGAACAATGCGGTAACACCTTTGGAGATGGCGTCGTCAAGAGATGTTTCATTTACCTCAACCGGAAGGTTGCCGATGATTTTTCCATTGACAATCCCCTCAACCTCGGCGATCTCATGATCATCCATCGCAAAGAAATGAGTAAAGTCAAACCTGAGCCTGTCGGCGGCGACCAGTGAACCTGCCTGTTTGATATGGTCCCCGAGCACTTCCCTTAACGCGGCATGAAGGAGGTGCGTGGCGGTATGATTTCTCATAATCGCTTTCCTTCTTTCTTCCTCTACCGACGCATGAACCGTCATCCCATTCAGGAGCGTCCCCTTCGTCACCGTGCCTGTGTGAAGCACGATGCCGCTTATCTTCTTTGTATGGCTTATCTCAACTTTTACGCT
>JBFLYJ010000595.1:0-2069 GCA_040756635.1 Nitrospirota bacterium | reverse complement strand
CCTCGACCTTTGAGCGGAAGACGTTCTCTTCTCCAATACTCTTGCTGCAGCCTCCACGTTTCATGACGTCTATGACCTCGCCCTTGAGCGAACAGAGATATACCTGCCTTCCGTTGGCACGCAGACGATGGGCCTCCTGGTTTAGTGTCTGACATCCCGCGACATCGATGAAATTTATCCCGCCTCCCACAATCAGGATGTGCGCCTGTTCTGGGTGTTTTTTTGTTATCTGGTCCAGCTGTTCCGCCACATGATTTACTGCGCCAAAAAATATTGAACCGTCAATCCTGATTATTTTGAGCTGTGGACATTCCGGCAGAGGCTTGATAAGCACATTTATGAAACGCTTCTTTTTGCTGTCAGGGTCAGGGGCAATAGTCACAAAGGCCGGATGGGATGTCCGGTTAAGATAAAAAAGCAGTGAAAGAAGTACTCCCACATATATGGCAAATTCAAGCTCCACAAATAATGTAGATATAAATGTGGCAAGCAGTATTCCAGCCTCCGTCCTGCTTGTCCGCACGATAAAGGCAATATGGTGAGTGTCTACAAGACTATACGCTACCAAAAAAAGGATGCCGGCCATCGAGGCGATCGGGAGATAGGCGGTCAGAGGGGCTATGAGCAGTAATATGACGGACAGCGTTATGGCGGCAAAGACCGCGGCCAACGGGGTCCTGGCACCCGATTCATAGTTCACTCCGGTGCGTGTGAACGATCCTGATGCAGCATAGCTCGAAAAGAAGCTCCCGATGATATTGGAGAGTCCCTGACCGATGAATTCCTGATTGCTGTCTATGCGCTGCTCAGACTTTGCCGCTATTGACCGGGCAATGGAGACAGCCTCGGCAAGCCCGAGCATCGCGACAGCCAGTGCAGTAGGCGCAAGCTGGCGCAATGAAGCCGTCGTAATATAAGGATGTGACAGGGGCGGAAGATGAGCAGGAAGAGAGCCCACGATCTTTACACCGTGTTCTTCACCGTTTATCAGCAGCGCCACAACACTGCCCGCTATCATCGCTATCAGCATTCCCGGCCACCTGGGCTTAAGGATTTTAAAGACTACCGCGATAATTAATGTGCCAAGACCGATGGACAGTACATAGGGGTTGGTCCCGGAAAGCTTCGATATAATATCTGCCCAGACATGGATGAAAGAGTGTTCTTTTGGTGCGGTAATGCCCAGAATATTGCTTAACTGGCTTGTTGCAATCAGTATTGAAGCGCCTGCGGTGAACCCTATAACGACAGAGTGGGAGATGAAATTCACCAGGGCGCCGAGACGTGCCACTCCCAGGGCCATCTGAAATAACCCGGCGAGAAAGGTCAGGGTCAATGCCATATGAATATACTCAGCGCTTGAAGGAGCGGCCAGGGGGCTGAGCGCAGTGAATACCACAATCGATATTGCGGTTGTAGGACCGGATATCAGGTGATAGGATGACCCGAATAAAGCGGCAATAATTGCCGAAACTATTGCGGAATAAAGACCGTATTCAGGAGGCAGCCCCGCAATTATCGCAAAAGCCACTCCCTGCGGGAGGACTATAATCGCGCCGGTTATTCCTGCTATAAGGTCAGCCCGAATACTGCTGCGGTTGACCGAAGGCCACCATTGCAGGGGAGGGAAGAGCTTCTTCAGAGACAGGTTTTCCTGTCCGTTACTACTTCCTTTTGCACGCAACATCAATTACGAGGGGGATTGTACTGACCGCTCCAATAATCAGGAGTGTCCACCCTATCTTCTTTCTCTGATCATCGTTGAGCCTGTCTGCCAATAACAGACCCGCGCCAGCCCCCAGCATTGCGCGTGTTCCGGCTATGAGGCCGATTTCCGGTAAAGTCAATTCCGATTTTTTCATAGTCCCTCCTTCGATTAAAGGTTAT
Source organism: Nitrospirota bacterium (assembly GCA_040756635.1). Classification (GTDB taxonomy): domain Bacteria; phylum Nitrospirota; class Thermodesulfovibrionia; order UBA6902; family UBA6902; genus UBA6902. The sequence continues at coordinate 182 of JBFLYJ010000595.1, read as the reverse complement.
CATCAAGTCTCTACTCGGTCAAGCATACACAATGTGCAGGTTTAGTAAAATGTGCAGGTATGCCCCCTCCTCCACACGTGTCATTCATCCCATTATGTTATAATCGACCGCCGGGGGACAGGCTGAAATGAAATACGATCGGGAAAAACACCACCGCCGTTCCGTACGTATAAATGGATATG
>JBFLYJ010000594.1:0-2072 GCA_040756635.1 Nitrospirota bacterium | reverse complement strand
TCGTCACATCACAAGGTACTGTGCACTCGATCAATCCTCACAGGTACTCTTAGAGCGCGCCATGGAAGGCATGGGCCTTTCCGCCCGGGCCTACCATCGCATATTGAAAATCGCCCGCACCATCGCTGATCTGGAAGAAGCTCCAACTCTAACCTCCCTCCATATCGCGGAAGCCATCCAATACCGGAGTTTGGAGAGAAAGACAGTCTAGCCCGAATTATTCACCATTAGGTCTTGAAAGGAATAGGGCATCGTCAAAGATATTGTTATTCTAGAACAAAGACCAAGGACAATGCCCTCATAAAAACAGTCTGCCATAATGTCCTTCGATTTGAAAGTCTTTTCAGCAAGGAAGTTCCGGCGTGTCCCACTATGGACTCCTCTGAAAAGCGGCAACCCACCCTTCTCTCCGTTTTAACCGCTCCGTCCGAGTGAGGCGCCTAAGTTCCCCTATCATGAACCATAAAAGCGTTCTTTCCGGAAGGAACAGAACCCCACTACTGCCTTTCCAGGAACAACAAACCCCGCTTGACGACCACACATCTCAATCTCTTTGACCTCTACCAATACATAACTTATTGAATTCATTGGGTTAGAACTAGAGTCTTTTTTTCGAAATTTTTTTCTTGACAAAGGAAATATCTTGTGACAGATTGTATACAATATTACATAATATTTTATAACTATTTGATTGTAAACAACTTATTATATAAACATCGTATACAATACCGAAATTGCAGGTTATGTGGCCATGCCTCTCAAAAAAAACATCATCAATGAGCTTCGAAATGCCATTATCAGAGGGGATTATAAGCCTGGCGACCGTCTGACAGAAGCCGGTCTTTGCCAACGATTTGAGGTCAGTCGGACACCTATTCGTGAGGCATTGAACCAACTGGAAAAAGAAGGGTTCATTGTTATGATCCCGAATGTAGGAGCCAAGATTAAAAAACTTACTCCTCAGGATCTGACACATATTTTTGATATATTGATTTTCTTAGAAGGAGCGGCATGTAACCTTAGCGCTTTGAAATTTGATGATGCTGGGATTATTAAGCTAGAAGAAAATATAGTCATGATGGAAAGAGCGATTAATCAGAATAATTTAGATCTCTTGTATGAATTGAACACCCAATTTCATTGGCTGATCACAGAGAGAACAGATAACCCTTATCTCATTAACATGCGGAGCAACCTTCGAGACTTGATAGAGTACTTCGGCCGCATGAACGCTCTTATTCCTGGTCAACTCGACGCCACTCTTAGAGATCACAGGAAAATTATTGATGCTATCAAATTACGCAATCCAGTACTGGCTGAAATTGTGGCGAGAGATCATATGGAATTTTCGAAAAAAGGTCTATTAGAGTATCTCAAAGAATTCCTGGCCTAAATTGTTGGTACTCATAGCCCAAAGAAAGGGTAATGGCCGTGAAAATTCTATTTTTGGTGCCCGCTAGAATTGAACCTCCCATAGCTGAGTACTTCAGCTATCTCTTGCCTTCGGACGTGGACATATCGGGGATAAGACGAGGTGGGATGGCTGAATCGAGACAGGATTTGGCCATCATGCTTCCTGATGTCATTGAAGCAATAGTTGAAGCCGAAAAGAAAGGCTATGATGCTGTGTTTAGTGCTTGTCTAACCGATTCAGGGATCGCTGAAGGCCGAGAATTGGTTAACATTCCTGTCCTCGGGTCTCTTAAAGTAAGCATGCACGTGTACGCAATGCTTGGACACAGGTTTACTATTCTTATGCCCAACGAATACATCGGAAAATATATACAAGAAACAATCCATAAATATGGTTTTGAAGGAAGAGGCTCCGTGAGGGCGCTGAAGCGGTCTATGACTGCGGAGGACGCCGTTAGCGCATTCCTACAGTACAAGAGGGGTGGAAAGAGTCCAGGCTTCATTATAGACGATTTAGTTTCGGAGTGCGTCGACGCTATTAGGGAGGACGATGCCGAGGTTTTGGGGATGGGGTGCGGAACACTGGTATGGGCGGCTGATATGGTAAGCGATGAACTACGTAAAAGGGGCTACGATATACCCGTTCTAAACCCATATTC
>JBFLYJ010000593.1:0-2074 GCA_040756635.1 Nitrospirota bacterium | reverse complement strand
CGCACTGCCCACCATCCAGCATTGCTTCCGGCATGTTTTGACTATTTCACGTACCTTGTTTGCCTGTTCACTGTTCCATATCTCATCGAATGAATTTTCTCTAATATTGCCCATAGGGATTTTCACGTCCATTCCATTACAGGCAAGCACATCTCCCGAAGGATCAATAAAACATGATTCTGTACCCATCTCGCACATCAGAAATCTCCTGCCGCCGTAAATATAGTTCATCAGACCGTAATTAAAATACGCCCTGAACCATTTTTTTATCGATCTCGATCTCAGAAGCTCTTCCACAAGTTTTTCAAACTCCCCGCAGACCATGTCCTTGTCGCCGATCCTGTTGTCCAGTTTATGAAAATAATGGGAATTATGGAGAGTCGCCGTCGCAAATTCATATCCAAGCGCATCCGACAATTCGTAAAGAGGAAGCAAATCCCTGCAGTTCATATCCTGAACGGTCATGCCGAATCCGATATCCTTAATTCCCATTCTGCGCAGCGTAAGAAGCGTTCTGAGAGTTCTGTCGAAACCGTTGGGTATTTTTCGTATCTCATCATTAGTCTTCTGGAGTCCCTCAGTGCTGATCCTTATTCCCAGGTCAGGGTACTTTTCGCATAAACCAACGATCTTCTCAGTAAAAAAACCATTATTGCTGATAACTATTCGTGCCGTCTTGGGACGTATCGTACTTATGACGTCCTCGATATCGGTCCTTATAAACGGTTCCCCGCCCGTTATATTTATAAACCTCAGACCGGAGGGTAATTTTTCAAGGTCCTTAATCGTAATTTCTTCTTTGGCATTTGTAGGATAGTGCCATACGTCACACATATTACATTTTGCATTGCATCTATATGTGAGAATGATACATATCTCTTTAGGTGAAGGGATTCTTTTCTTATCTGTCAATATTTTAGTCCTTTCTTTAAATATACGTCTTCTGAAGGGGGTTCAGCAACCCGTCCGTCAATAATTAAGGGGCTCCATGTGGGTGTCCTCTGCCGCCGTGGAACCCAGTCCCATTCCGGCAAGAGCACAATAAGTAAATAATATCGGGGGATGGTTTAAGATACCACCTAGACTGAAAATTATGATTGACGGCATAAATATCGCAAGTCCTGTAAATAAACCTTTTACATCGTCGGTGGTAATTCGAGTTGCATATCTCGCGAATGTATAGAAAAGCGTAATTAAAAGTCCAGCAAATGCACCCGTGCCGATTATTCCTGTCTCTGCCAGCACCTGCGGCCAGAATTGATCAAGCGTCTGAAACCAATTTAGGGCTTGATCAAAATTGTATTCACCATAAACAGGTGAATTATACTGAAAAGCAATCTCGCTGCCGAACATTCCCGGACCTACCCCAAATACGGGATTGTCTTTCCATACCTCAAGACCCTTTTCTCTGGCTTTTATTCTGTACTGCTCCAACGAAGGGACCGACTCTGCGGCAATACTCTCCTCAGACTGCGCAACTGGACCTTTAATCAATTCCCCAACATTTAAATCAGGCAAGGCCCTCATATAAAACAGCATGACAGCAAGGGGAATAAAGAATATAATCATAATCCATTTTCTTCTATAGATTTCCACCCCGGTTATTAACAGGGCAGCCAAGTAAATCATCCTTGATACACTAAAAAAGACCCCTGCGAAAAAAGACAGAGGGACCGAGTATTTAATCCTCTCTGCTGTCGATAGATAAATAGTCATCATCAGAAGACAGTACAGCCCCAATATATTATAATGGCCAATGAAAGACGGCGCTCTATAAATCCCCAGCCGCCAGGACCCCACTGTAGCGCCGCGTAAAATATACATACCGGAATCGCCGATGTTTTTATTTAATATATATCTGAATATTATAGCCCATATTTCCTGAATTAACGCTACAGCCGTAAGAAAGAAGGCGATTATTAATAACATCCGGAACACATTCTTGAATTCTGCGAAGTTTCTGAAAAATGCGGCATAAATGAATATAGCAAAAAAATATTTTAAATAATGAAATATTCCATGCGTTGTGATGAGAATGGAATTGCCGGCTGCAAGACCCGACGCATATCCAGAA
>JBFLYJ010000592.1:0-2078 GCA_040756635.1 Nitrospirota bacterium | reverse complement strand
GTTGACGTGATGAAAGAGGGGGTATGTGATTACCTGATCAAACCTTTTTCCTTTGAGGACCTGACAAATACTATTGAAACCATAATGAACAGGGACGGAAACAACTGCAGGGATATCATTACTTCCGATGAGAACATGAAGAACCTGATTCAGCTTACGGGAAGCGTTGCCGCGAGCGATATGACGGTCCTTATCCTTGGTGAAAGCGGGACCGGCAAGGAGGTGCTTGCGAGATATATTCATAAGGCAAGCCGTAGAAACAAAAAGCCGCTCGTGGCGGTAAATTGCGCAGCCATTCCGGACAACCTCCTGGAGTCCGAACTCTTCGGACATGAAAAGGGGGCTTTTACCGGTGCAGTGGAGAAGAAGGCGGGTAAATTCGAACTTGCACACGGCGGCACTATTCTGCTGGATGAAATCGGGGAAATGACCGCAACACTGCAGGCCAAACTGCTTCGCGTTCTTCAGGAGAAGGAAATAGACAGGATAGGCGGGAAGCAGCCGGTACCGGTTGATGTACGTGTAATTGCCACCACAAACAGGGACCTCCAGAAAGAGATAGCCGAGGGAAGGTTCAGGGAGGACCTCTATTTCAGGCTGAGCGTGTTCCCGATTCATCTGCCGCCGCTGCGCGAAAGACCTGAAGACATCAGACTGCTTGCGGGACATTTTGTGGAGAAATTTTCGAAGGAACTTAATAAGAGCATTTCAGGTTTTAACGATGAGGCCCTTGAATTCCTGAGGACGAGACGATGGAAGGGCAACATAAGGGAGCTTGAAAACGCGGTAAACAGGGCTGTCCTTATCGCGCGAGGTGAATTGATAGGCGTGGAGGACTTGATGCTTGAGGGATACGAATCGCAGGGCTCTGCTCACGAAGGAAGCATAAGAGACATGGAGATGGATCTTATCGTGAAGACACTCGAAACGACAAGCGGGAATAAAACAAAGGCCGCCAGGCTGCTTGGAGTCAGCGTGAGAACTATAAGGAACAAACTGAACGGACATGGGAAAAAATTTCCCTCTGTATGAAAAAAATGCACTGTCAAAAAACAGACATGGAATTGACCGAATCTGACCATATGTGCACTGGCACGATGGAAATGACAGAGATGCAAACATCGGCCGATAAACAATTTGCTAATGCTGAATTATACAAATATTCAAGGGGTTCGGTCACGACAATATCATTTGTAATCATTATCTTCACCAGCTTCGCAGGCATTCGCGGGCTTCCATTATGATGGCATGATTTTTGATAAAGAACAAGGCAGCAGCGATCACAGGAGAATAGTGTAATGGACAAGGGTTTCGGGATTCTGCAGAAAATTATTCAGGCGGCCAATGTAAGGCACAAGGTGATAGCCTCAAACATTGCCAATTCAGATACGCCGGGTTATAAGGCCAAAGACGTAAAGTTCACCGGTGTCCTCAACAATCAGGTCAAACTGATGACCACGGACCCCAAACATATACAGAGCAAAAACGGGGGAAAGGCCGGAGCGGACGTAATAGTGGAGCAGGACCTTTCCTGGGGCGACCGCAATAATGTCGAACTTGACGTCGAGGTCGCGAAGATGACCGACAATTCCCTGCGGCATGACGCGGCGCTGAGGATACTGAACTCAAAAATAAGAATGTACAAGAACGCGATAAGAGGGAGGTAGTTTATGGATATATTCAAGGTAAGTTCGTCCGCACTGGAGTCACAGAGGGTGAGGATGAACACAATAGCCTCTAACATGGCCAACGCTCAGACGACAAGAACGGAAAACGGCGGGCCCTATGTGAAAAAGGACGTCGTGTTTTCAACTATGCCGGTAAATGTACAGGCGGACCGGAACCTGAACGGAGTGAAGGTCGCGGGCATCGTGGAAGACAGGAAACCGCCGATTGTGGTTTATGACCCTGGGCATCCGGACGCGGACGAAAACGGTAATGTATCGATGCCTAACATTAATGTTATTGAAGAAATGGTAAATATGATGATGGCGTTCAGGGCCTATGAAGCGAACGTGAGGGCCTTCAATACGTCAAAGGGCATGTATCAGAAGACCCTTGAGCTCGGGAGGTAATAA
>JBFLYJ010000591.1:0-2081 GCA_040756635.1 Nitrospirota bacterium | reverse complement strand
CTATCTTGGCATATTCGGCAATGAATACGGCATGATAAGCGGGAATAACTTGTCGGCAACCGAACTGGAATATCGCGAAGCCCGTAAAACAGACAAGGAGATATTGATTTACATCAAGGGTAAAGACGACAGGAAGCGCGATAAACAACTCAGACAATTGATCTCCGAGATCAAAGACGGAGAAGAGGGATATACATACAACCGATTTAATAATCTCGCTGAATTAAAAAACTGCATATATGAAAGTCTTATTGATTTTCTGCGGGAAAAGGGCATTGTTGGAAGAGTGGCTTTTGACAGCGCTGTCTGCGAGGACGCCGGCATCAGCGACATTGATGAGGATAAGGTGAACAAATTTCTACGTACCGCGAGAAACCAGCGTAATTTTCCACTGGCGACTGATACACCTGTTAAAGACGTGTTTGTTCACCTTAATCTCCTGAAATCCGGCAAGCCAACCAATTCGGCTATTCTTCTTTTCGGGAAAGATCCTCATAAGTTTTTCCTTCAAGCTGAGGTCAAGTGCATCCAGTTGCCCGGCACAGAGGTTGAAAAGCCGTTCGGTTCTTATCATATTTATAATGGAGACCTTTTTGAACAGATAGATAAATCTGTGGCATTTGTCCTTGACGCCATAAGGCGTCCTGTCATACAACAGGAACATACGGCGCAGGTAAAAAGACCCTATGAAATTCCTGTCTTCGCAATCCATGAGGCGATTGTAAACGCAGTTGCCCACAGAGATTATAATACTACGGCAGGCATACAGGTCATGGTCTTTACAGATCGACTTGAAATATGGAATTCAGGCAGTCTGCCCCGCCAGTTAAGTCTGGATGATCTCAAAAAGCCGCACACTTCCTACCCCAACAATCCCCTGCTGGCAGGAGTCCTCTATCTTGCGGATTATATTCAGAAAGCGGGATCGGGTATACCGGAGATGGTCAAACAGTGCAGAAAACATGGCTTGCCAGAGCCGGAATTCAAAACGATACGGGGATTTGAATTCAGGTCTATCATAGCAAGGGATATTTTTACTGAAAGCGTACTTGAGAAAATGGGATTGAATGAACGGCAGTTAAAAGCTGTCACGCATTTAAAGCAAAAAGAGCGGATCACTAACTCTATATACCAGAAACTTACAGGTGTCATCCGTAAAACCGCAGCACGTGATCTTGATGATCTTGTTGAGAAGGGTGTTCTTGAACGCATGGGTGAAAAACGTGGAATCTGCTACGTCTTGGCTAGCAAGAAATGAGACATGTTTGAGACATATGAGACATTCTGTTTTGCTAAAGGTGGCATTTTTACATATGGGACATTTATGAGACATTTGAGACAAAGGGGACTACCAGAAGGGTGAAGTAGCAAGAGTGAAGGGGAAAAGGAGGGACGAGAGGAACAATGAAAATGAAGAAGGTGTGGGCAAGGTTAAAGACGCCATTCCTGAAGCATGGAAAACTGCTGGAACAAACGATATGACAGACAATATGACTCTCGTCAACATGCCGGATGTACTGTAAAATAGCATTGAACTTTTTCACCACAAACCGCATCAATTCAGGTATCATATTTAATCTCCCCCAACCCCTCTTTACCAAAGAGGGGAATAAAAACTCCCCTTGCAAGGGGAATAGAATGACTTTACAATATAACACATGAAAGACCTGCTTGGAAGAGACGAAGCATTAACAGTGGAAGAGGCCCTGAAGCTCCTGAATGAACAGAAGCTAGGAATGCCCGGCGTTGAATCAATTTCAATTGAGACCGCATACGGGAGAGTCCTTGCGCAAAATGTTGCCTCTCCTGAAAACCTCCCCGGGTTCAACCGCTCCACCATGGACGGCTATGCGGTCAATTCCGCGGACACCTTCGGCGCATCAGACACGATGCCTGTTTACCTTCAGATAAAAGGGCATGTGCTGATGGGGCAGCGGCCTGAAATAAAATTGCAGCGCGGCGAGGCATGTCAGATCCCCACAGGCGGGATGCTCCCTGAAGGCACAGACGCGATTGTCATGTTTGAATACACCAGTCGTCTTGATAATGAAATGGTCGAGGTCATAAAGACCGTCTCACCG
>JBFLYJ010000590.1:0-2085 GCA_040756635.1 Nitrospirota bacterium | reverse complement strand
ACAGGGGAATACTGAGCACTATTTATGTTCGACTGAAAAAGAAAACTACTCTGTCAAATATCCAGAAACTGTATCACGAATTTTATCACAGGGAACCTTTTGTAAGGGTCTTAAAGAACGGCATATATCCGACGACAAAAGCGGTAAAGGGAAGCAACTATTGCGATATATCCGTTTCTCTTAACAAACAAACTCTCATAATTGTCAGCGCAATCGATAACCTTCTGAAGGGGGCCTCCGGTACGGCCGTGCATAACATGAACATAATGTACGGCTTCGATGAAGCAGCCGGGCTGATGTCCTCCCCTGCTTCCCCTTGATGACAAGGGGTCCCGCTGTCCGCAAAATAACAGTACCCGGTTTCAAATTTGCCGGTATATCAGCAGGCATAAAAAAGTCAGGCAAGAGAGACCTCGCACTGATATACTCGGAGGTCCCTGCCGTCGCCGCCGGAGTATTCACCACTAACAGGATCAAGGCAGCCCCGGTAAAATTGGCCATCAAAAACATCACCTCAGGTAAAGCTCAGGCCATTGTTATAAACAGCGGCAATGCGAACGCCTGTACCGGTGAAAATGGTATGAAGGCCGCGCGGGAAATAATTTCATGCACCGCTAAAGAACTGGGTATTGCTTCCGATCTTGTATACTCTTCTTCCACCGGGATTATCGGCAGACCCTTTCCAACAAACACAATAAAAAATGCCCTGCCGGGATTAGTTGGTCAATTATCTTATTTATCACTAAATCTGGCAGCTTCTTCGATCATGACGACAGATACCCGCCCGAAGATAGCATTCAGAAAAATTCGTATCGCAGGCAAGAATGGAACAATCGCGGCCATAGCAAAGGGTGCCGGGATGATTTGTCCGAATATGGCAACGATGCTGTCTTTTATCGTTACGGACATAGCGATAAGTCCTCAGGCCCTGAATGCCTCTCTCAGGGAAGCATCAAGCCGGTCATTCAACCTCTTGTCTGTTGATAATGACATGAGTACCAATGATACAGTGCTGATCATGGCAAACGGCCTTCTCAATAATCCCATCATAACAAAGCGCTCTCCATACTACGCCAAATTCAGCAGCGCATTAAATGAAATAGCGTTTGATCTGGCCAGGATGATCGCCGAAGACGGAGAAGGCGCAACAAAATCAATTGAAGTAATTGTAAAAGGCGCCAGGTCGAGATCAGACGCCGGGGAAATTGCATTGTCCGTTGCAAAGTCAATGCTTGTAAAGACCGCTGTGTATGGTCGGGACCCGAACTGGGGCAGAATCATGGCGGCAATCGGTTATGCCGGCATTGCTGTCAATGAAAAAACGATCGACATATATTTGAATAAAATAAAAATGGTCAGCAAAGGAATGGGTACCAATAAAGAAAAAGCCGCGAGAAACTCTCTCCTGAATAAAAATATTACCATTACGGTTGTTTTGGGATCCGGGAAAGAAGAAGCACGTGCCCTCACCTGTGATTTAACAGAAGGTTATATTAAAATAAATGCTCATTACGGGACATGAATCAATTATGTTTCATCCAGATTTATTCGGTCTGTTTTAAAGCAGACCTGTAAACATAATAATCTGTAGTTTCTACAAAATTTGGTGATCGAAGAGCTTGACACAAACCTACCACTGCTTTATTGTAATGTATATGCAATTAATTGCTTATAAAAATACGGGAGAATAAAAATGAAAAAAACCTTATTTTGTCTTCTTGTGTTTCTTATTTTTTTCATAGCCTCTACGAATACGCAGGTGTCGGCGTCAGAAGAATACATAGTAGAAAAAAATGATACCCTGTGGGACATTTCGTCGAGAAAACTGGATGATACTTTCCTGTGGCCGAAGCTCTGGAATGTAAATCCCCATATTGGAAATCCCGACCTTATATATCCCGGCACGAAAATACTCATCCCTTCAAGGGAAGAATTAATGAAAATGCCTGACGTTCCGACTCCCACAAAGGAAATACCCGTTGCCAGGAAGCAAAAAACAACGAAGTCCCGAAAAAAAGCTGAGTCTAAATCCGTCTGGAAATATGCGCCCTTAATGCATCGGAAGTATATAGTTGAGAAAAACCT
>JBFLYJ010000059.1:0-11435 GCA_040756635.1 Nitrospirota bacterium | reverse complement strand
ATTTGCATCACAAAGTAAAAGATATCGGCGGTGCGCCCCAGCAAATAATCCACCGTGTTTTATACCGTCACTTACATCCAGATCATGCAAACCTGTATGTCCATTTAATGTACCGAGGGATTTTTCCGGAGGCACTCCTTTCCGTAAAGGGATATCCCTGTACTTTGCCCAAAAGTCACTGTTTAATAGCATTTTCGCCTTGACATTTAGAGAATCCTCTACAATAATATCTCTACGGGGATATATAAAGGGCCCTATAAATCTCACGCTTCCAACTGTAAAATTTCGTGAATAAGTAATATAGCACAATGCCCCCTATTGGATATTGGCGCTGTGTAGCATATTAAATATTCAATCTAATATCTGTTATACCTTGACGAGATTGAGGATATTGGGTAATAAGCAAGTAGCTATGTTGTAATAAAGCATCAAAATTAAATTTGAGTGAGGTTATTGAAATGAAACAATTGATGACGTTTGTATTCGTGCTCATGTTGATTTTTGGATTTGCCTTGCAAACACATGCTGACTTATTTAATCGCGGTACTGATACCCGTGGCAATCAGCTAATTTATGACAGCGACCTTAATATCACATGGTATGATTACACGTTAGCTCGTGATAACTGGCAGAACCAGGTGGACTGGGCCACGGCGCTCATAGTGGATTTCGGAGGGACTGTTTATAACGATTGGCGTTTGCCGGCGACATTAAATGGCTCGACAGATTATAGTTATGACGGCAGCACGTCATGGGGAGTTAACATAACGAGCAGTGAGTTGGGACATCTGTACTATACAGAGCTTGGGAACTTAGCCATTTATGACACTCAAGGCAATGAACAGACAGGGTGGCAGATAAAGAATACAGGCCTTTTTCAGAATTTGCAGTTTGATTATTTGGAGACGGCTATCAATTACTGGTCAGGCACATCATATGAAGAGACGCCCGGAGAGCCTATCGAACCATGGAAGTGGTACTTTAACCCTTCTGACGGCAGTCAGGGGCTCGGTCAAAGGCTTGGCGATGGCTATGCTATCGCTGTGCGGAGCGGCGATGTTCCCCAGCAAGAGCTTGCGCCTGAACCGATAAGCTCGATACTTTTCATCACAGGTGGAGCAACGTTAATAGGAGGAAAATATATAAGAAGAAAAAAGATTGAGATATAACCAGCGGATGGACTTGAAATCGTACCAGCGGTGATCATTCTTACCAGCGATACGCTCATGGTTCAAATCGGCTTTATTGCTAGTGATCTCTTTCATGGTACGATTCAGTCATCCTTTTCGTTATGAATAAAAGGGGGGATTTTTGAAAATAATATTTTATCTAATATTGTTATTATTTTTTATTTCTTGCAGTACAACTACTGATTATAACGTTTGTCGGGGATATGAATATTACAATTACGGTGATTATGATTTAGCGACAGAAAAGTTTAATAAAGCTATTGAACTTAATCCTAGTAATGTTGAAGCATATAATGGGCGTGGCAATACACACTACATACAAAAACATTATGATAAGGCATTAGCGGATTACTCAAAGGCTTTAGAATTAGACCCACAATACTATCATGCTTACTATAATTGTGGGCTTGTTTACTACAATACTGGAGAATATTATAAAGCTCTAGTTAATTTTCATAAAACAATTGAGTTAAATCCAGATTATGGCGATGCATATGCAGGTCGCGCCCTTGTATATTCCAAGCAAGAGAAATATGACAAAGCTATACTTGACTATGATAAAAGCATTGAGCTATCTCCCAATAATGACATGACTTGGAATAATCGCGGTTATACATATTTAATATTAGGTCAGCTTGATAAGGCAGAAAAAGATATAAAGAAAGCGCTCAAAATGAACAAGAAAAATCAACATGCAAATATGAGCATGGCAGAATTGCTAGCTATCAAAAATGAAAATGAAGAAGCTTGCAAATGGCTTAAAAAAGCAAATGACTATGGACTCGATGATTTGAGCTGCGTCAAAACATCTGCTATCCGTCATTTAGCGTGTTTTCAAAGGATGGGTGCTTCTAATAAAGATAGATGATTCATAACAACCAGAAAGACGTGAACGAGGACATAGGTAACCCTTTTCGGCAATTAGGCAAGGAGGCGGAGCCTATGCCCTGGGAAGGAGTTACCATAATGGACCGGAGAGTCCGATTAATATCAGAATGTCATAACAGGCATTTTTCAGTTGCAGAGATAAAGAAGGCAGGGGGCAGACTTGAGAATTGAGCTTCTTCTTTCCCCCGTGACAAACCCAATAACAAAGTGTATAATTTCTTACCCAGGGACGGCTGAGGTTTTTTATATCCCCTGCACGTGACAGATATAGTTAATTCACGGAGTAAGAATATGCCTGTTAAAATAGGTTATGATCTGCCCAAAATGTAAAACAGAATATATTGATGGCGTCAGTAAGTGTGCTGATTGTCACATTGACTTAATGGACGATTTACCGGAAGAGGAAATACTGGTCTGTGAAAACTGTAACAGCGAGATTGACGAAAGTGATACCTGGTGCAGGCATTGTGGAGTTCTGTTTGAGACTACCGATGAAAATTGCAGTGAACATAGCGCCCCGGCAATTGGGAAGTGTCTGATATGCGAAAAGAAGTTGTGCGGGAAAGATATTGTGGAAATAAATAATAAATTATTTTGCAGAGAACATAATCATTATATATTTACGGAAAACGGTTGGGTCCGTATTTATGAGACCGGTCATGACTGGGAGGCTGAGTTGGTTAAGGCTGAGCTCGAAAACAACGATATTCCCGCGATAGTAGATAATCACAAGGACCATACAAGACAATTTACTGTCGGTCATATGAGTTCAATCTACGTCCTGGTTCTATTTGAAGTGGTATTGGCTGCAGAAGATGTCATAAAAAATCATGACCGGTTATCGAAGTGACCCCGAAGCGCATCCACTGTCAGATCATGTTAGAGTTCGAGGGTAGCAAATCAGCTCATTCGCCCTGTAAAATCATGGGTGTTTCAACTCTCTGATATCAGTTATGAAGCTGACGTGCTGGCAGTAATGTAATCTCCGGGGAGTACCCCATGCCCTGTCCCTATGTGGTTAGAAAGGGGGAAAACGTATTACAGGCTATTCAAAGTTAAAACATGAACACATACTGTGATTTACATCTTCATCTGGGTGGCAGCATTTCTCGGGAGTTATTGAATGGTTTTGCCCGCTCAGATCATGACGAGTGCACGCATGATACACTGACTGAGGCCGATGTGCTCACGTTATTTAAGATCGTTCATCATCTTCTCAAATCACCGGAGCGGATTGGAATCGCGACAGAAGATGTAATCACAAATAGTACCGCCGATTATCTGGAAATCCGGACCACTCCCAGGAACTTTGACTCAGCGCGATCGTTCCGTCCCTATGTAGAGGCATTTGTATCGTCTTTGCGACGATATCCTGACAAGGCCAGGGGACTACTCAGCATTGACCGCTATAAACACGACCTCGCAACCGCGCGGAAAATCATCGCGCTGGCGCTGGAGTATCCCGATTGTATTGTAGGCATTGATATTTCCGGAGTTAATCCTTCAGGGATTCGCGTCCTGCAGGGAGACGACCTGGGGGTATGTATCGAAACCATTCTGGACAGCCCGCTGGGCTTGGCCGTTCATGTCGGGGAATTCGAAGGTGAAAAGGACCAGCGCGACAACACATCAGCGTTATCGGCCATTGACCGCTGGCTAAAGCGAAACAGCCTGACTGCATGCGCGGGGAAAATTCGACTCGGACATGCTATCTTTCTGACGGAGGAGCATAAACAGATCATCCGCATACATAACCTGCCCATAGAGATATGTCCCACATGTCACCGGTATCTTGGATGCTGGAGTAATGGTCATGAGCACCCTGTCCGGACAGTGTATCCTGAGCACACAGCTCCAGTAGTACTAGGGACCGATAACGCGCTGAATTTTTCAACGAGTTTTCAGCGAGAGAAGACGCTGTTTACAGACGCCTTTCCATATAATCCCGCTGATGGATGGAACTATCGCTTCGGACAATCACTCCTTATTCAGGGCTGACAGGACTTACAGCGTGGCGCAGTAAGCTCACCAATTAGAACGCGTGGATGATTTTCCGGAGAAAGTTTTAGGGGAAAACGGCCTTTAAAGACCTTCCCGTATTCTACGATTAATCCTCTTCAGATCAGAAACTTATGACCTTGCGCTCTTTCGCAAGCTCAACGAAAAATTCCATGCCCTTGAGCTCTGCATTGGGGATGAGGTCATCGTGCGACAGGCCCCTGAATTCATAACAGGGCTTGCAGACGTAGATTTTGACATTCTCCTCAATAAGATAGTCTATACTGCCGCTGACAGGCGGAGGGCCTATGGGGATTATCTTCGGATACATCTTCCTGTTTGCGAGGAACACGCCGTCATGGAAAAGAAACATGACCACGTCCAGCCCCTCTGCTTCCGACATCACCGCGCATGTGCACGCGAGTCCGGCCCTGGTCGGGTCAGTGGGGCCCCATGTGGTTTGAATAAGCACCTTGTCCATTTTAATGCCTCCTTGGTTCCGATAAAAAAAGATTGCACTTCCCTATAAAAAAAGAAGTGCAATTCTTGTAGTCAATAATGTTGAAAACTATCAGGCCCCGGCAACCGCTTCTTTTTCTTCCTTGGCCTTTGCCAGCGCGGCCTGTTTGGCCTCATACGCGGCAAGCACCTCGGCATAATTGAAAGTACCGTTGATCGCCACCTTCGGGCATTTGGCTGCGCATATCCCGCAGCCTATGCATTTGTCCTGGTTTATGACATGCTGTTTCTTCAATTCTCCTGATGCCGCACTGACAGGACATATCTTGGCACACGCATGACATCCTATGCACTTATCGGTAATAACGGCCTTAGGTCTTTTGGGGATATAATCCACGATCGCATTCGTAGGACATTTTGTAGTACAGAGACCGCAGACCCTGCATTTATCAAGATCGATCCTGGATAAATAGTTCGTGACCTTTATCGCATTAAACGGGCATACCTTGACACACATCCCGCAGGCGATGCACCCAAGCTGGCAGTTCTTCTTGGTTACAGGCCCCTTGTCTTTTGAATGACAGCTGACAAGCACCTCTTTTGCCATCGGCAATATCTCTATAACTTTAGTAGGACAGGTTTGGGCGCATACTCCGCAGGCTGTACATTTAGCCGGGTCGATTACAGGAAGGTTCTCCTCGCTCATTGTTATGGCGCCGAAAGGACACGCGCGCGAGCATGAGCCATACCCGAGACATCCGTATATGCATGCCTTGTCGCCGCCGCTGGCGAGTATCGCGGCCTTGCAGTCTTTAATGCCCTCGTATTTGAACCTGCGTACCGATTTGGAACATCCCCCCTGACAGAACACCCTCGCGATCCTGGGTTCCGTTTTTTCAGCCACCTTGCCGGTAATCCTGGCGACCGCTTCCGCGCTTGCCGCTCCGCCGGGAGTACATAAATTAGGCTTAACATCAGGATTGGTGACAACAGCTTCCGCATACTGACGGCAGCCCGGATATCCGCAGGCCCCGCAATGCGCGTGCGCGAGGACTTCTGATACCTGCTCAACCCTCGGGTCTTCTTTTACCGCGTACTTTTTGGCAGCAAACGCAAGACCCATACCGAAAACAGCGCTGATGCCGAGCAAAAACGCGGCGGTAAATTTCAAAAGTTCCACAAGATCGACTGATTCCCTTACCTCCACTCCACCACCGACGCCTGCGTAAAGCAGGGACGTGCAGAATACAAGTATGGCGGCAGTCAATAATATAATCTTCGCTTTCATCCTGTTATTAAAGTCTGTCATGGTGTCCCTTCTTTTATCTCTCCTGTTTCTCCGCTTAAGCGTAATCAGTTAAACTGAAGCCGGGATGTCCGGATTCAGTCCTTACATAGTTATCAAGCCCGAGAACCCCGTAAACGCCAGTGCAATAAGGCCCGCGAGAATAAATGATATCGGCAGTCCTCTAAATGGACGCGGAACGTCCGCTACCTCAAGCTTTTCACGTATACTCGCCATAATGATAAGCGCAAGTCCGAAGCCTATTCCTGACCCGAGGGCGAAGGCCATACTCTCAATAAAATTATAATGTTCACCCGCATTTTTCAGCGGGACCGCCACTATTATACAGTTGGTGGTTATCAATGCCAGGTACACACCCAGTTTGTAATACAGTGTGGGGCTGACCTTTTTCATTATCGTGTCCGCGGACTGCACGAAAGCAGCGACTATACCTATAAATATAATGATCTTCAGGAATGTCAGCTGATACGGGACCATTATGAACTGGTAAACAACCCAGCTCAGCGCCGCGCTGACTACCATTACCATGGTAAAGGTGATGCTCATTCCGACCGCAGTCTCCATCTTTTTGGAAACACCGAAGAAAATACAGAGTCCGAGAAACATGGTGAATACGAAGTTGTTGATCAGGGCAGACGAAACTATTAACTGAAAAATCTTGACATAATCGATATGCATATTGTTACCTCTTTTTTAATTATATCGTTACTCTTGTATTATACTCCTGAAGCTCCCTTGCCTCCAAAGAACCTCATGTCGATCCAGTTGAAAAAACCCATAAGCAGGCCCACTGCGAGAAAGCCGCCTGCGGGAAGTATCATGATAAGCAGAGGACCGCTTGAGACAATCGGGTATCCGAACAGCGCACCCTTGCCCAGAAGCTCCCTGAAGAAACTGATCACTATCATCGCGAGCAAAAAGCCTATCCCCATACCCAGACCGTCGCACATCGAAGAGACGATCTTGTTCTTGCTGGCAAAGACCTCCGCCCTCGCAAATATAGACGCGAACGCGACTATGATCTGTATATAAAGACCTATCTCTTTGTAGATGGGTCTCGCGTAAGTGGCCATCAAAAGGTCTATGATCGTGACGTATCCGGCTATGACAAGCATGAAAATAGGTATGCGGATTTTGGGGTGGATAAATTTTCTCATTGCCGAGATCGTCACATTGACCATGGTCTGGACGAAAACGACCGATATTCCCAGCGCCACACCGTTCTTCATACCGCTTGTGACCGCGATCGAAGGACATAAGCTGATGGCCATACGGAATATCGTATTTTCACCGAACATCCCGTTTTTGATTAATTCAATATTGCTCTTTGGTTTTAAGCTCATCCCTGCACCTCGCCGGATAATTTTTCCTTTAATAATTTTACGCCGTTTTTGACCCCGTCCTCAGTTACCGCGCGGCTGGATATCGTAGCGCCTGTGATCGCCTGGATCTTGTCGGGCGTCTCCCCCTTGATTACCTGAAGCGTATCGACCGTTTTGCCTGCAAACTGTTTCAGGAAGTAATCCTTCTGTATCTCATCCCCAAGGCCCGGAGTTTCTCCATGTGCCAGGATACTGATCTTCTTCACAACGAAATTCTTGTCCACGGAGGCCAGTATGTGGATATAACTCGAATACCCCTTCCCGTATCCCTCCACGATATACCCGATGTCTTCCGGTCCCACACATTCCTTGTCTTCTTTCACCTTGCCGGTCTTCTCATCCGTGATGCTGACCGTCTTTAATTCCGCGCATTTGCGGGCTGCGTAGTACTCCGCTTTTTTCTCGTGAGGTTCCCACGAGCCGAGACTGGCTATCTTGTCCGCATCAGGCATCATCAGCTTCAGGGCCGCCTCTTTTTCCTCTTTGGCCTTGATAAACATGATGGGTGAAGTCTTGGCGTAAACAAACGCCATTATCAGTCCTCCGACAACATATATTACAACAAGGTTGATGGTTATCTTTACCATGTCCTTTCCTGTCATTTCTTCTGCTCCTTCTGTTCCTTTACCGCTCCGAACTTCCTGGATTTTACGCCTCTGTCAATCAATGGGGCAAAACAGTTCATCAGCAGTATCGCGAACATAACGCCCTCCGGGAAGCCACCCTTGAGACGTATCATCATTGTTATCGCACCACAGCCTATTCCGAATATTATTTGCCCTTTCCTGATGGAGGGACATGTTACATAATCCGTCGCCATAAAAAATGCTCCGAGAATAAGTCCGCCGCTGAGAAGATGGATAAGAGGATCTCCGGTGAAAAGGCCTCCCTGACCTCCGAATGCCCAGGCCATCACACCCACCGTCGCTATAAATGAAAACGGGATATGCCACGTTATATAGCCCCTGTAAAGAAGGAGCGCGGCCCCGATTAACAACGCGATCACCGAAGTCTCACCAAGCGATCCGGCCCGGTTCCCCATGAGAAGGCTCATGTAGAGATCGGTTTTATCGCCGAACATTTCTATAAGCTTTGACAGGCCCTCTTCTTTAAGGATACCAAGCGGAGTAGCTGTGGTCTTAGCATCCATCGCCACAAATTGCGCAGTGGGTTCGGACCATACCGTCATCAGCTTCGGAAATGATATCAATAAAAACGCCCTTCCTATGAGGGCCGGGTTAAAGACATTGTACCCGAGTCCGCCGAAAAGAAGTTTGGTAATAATGATTGCTATTATGGAACCGATTATGGGGATATAGAAAGGAACACTCGGCGGAAGATTAAGGCCCAGCAGAAGTCCTGTCAAAAAGGCACTTCCGTCGCCTATCGTGCTTTTTTTCTTGAGACTGGTCTGATAAATATGCTCTGCCAGGACCGTGGTCAAAATACAGAGGCCGGTCACGTACGCGGCCAAAGGACCAAAGTAATATACAGACATCAGAAAAGCCGGGAGGAGTGAGAGATTTACCGTCCACATTATCCGGGCGACAGTTTCCTTGCCCCTGACATGCGGACTCACAGAAACGATTAACTCATGTGCCTTTGCTTCAGTTGCCATTTATAAACCTCGTAAGTTTTCAGATATTGGTTGTTAGTTTCACGTTGTCAGTCAAAATCCGGCAACTACCAACTTTTCTACGGCTTGACCTGCGATTTCGCAAGCCTTATAAACTGCACCATGGGTCTCTTTGCCGGACATACATAAGCACATGAACCGCACTCAAAACAGTCAAAAAGGTTGTTAGCCTTTGCGTCTTCATAAAAACCCTTCTCTGCATAAATGCTGAGTATCGAAGGATTAAGTCCCATAGGGCATACATCAATACAGCTGCCGCACCTTATGCACGCTGAATACTGGTCTGCCGAAACATATTCATCTTCCGCCAGCACCAGTATGCCGGAAGTACCTTTCACGACAGGCACATCCAGGGTCCACTGAGCAAACCCCATCATCGGCCCTCCGGAGATGACCTTGACTGCGCCGTCGACAAGACCGCCGCACTGTTCAATTACATCAGACATGAGAGTGCCGATCCTGACCATCATGTTTTTAGGCTCTTTTATCCCGTTCCCTGTTACGGTGACGACCCGTTCTATAAGAGGCTTTCCGAAGCGCGCGGCCTCATATACGGCGAGTGCCGTGCCGACATTCTGCACGACTACACCTACGTCCATGGGTAGCCCCTTGCTCGGGACCTCCCTGCCCTTCACTGCTTTGATAAGCATCTTTTCCGCGCCCTGCGGGTATTTTATCTCCAGGGGCCAAACCTTGATATTCGACTCTCCCGATACTGCGCTGTTCATTGCCGCTATAGCGTCAGGCTTGTTTTCCTCAATCCCTATGTGTCCTTCATTTACTCCAAGGGACTTCATAATTATTTTCAGCCCCTCAACTACTTCTTTTGGGTGTTCCACCATCAGTCTGTGGTCAGCTGTCAGATACGGTTCACATTCTGCCCCGTTGATGATCACAGTATCGATAGATTTTTCTTTCGGCGGAGAGAGTTTGACATTGGTGGGAAATGCTGCGCCTCCCATACCGACGATTCCCGCATCCTTTATGATAGTCTTGATCTCGTCAGCGGAGAGATTCATATAATCAGGATGCTCCTTATACGCGACTGCCTCATCCTTCCCGTCGCTCTCAATAACTATCGACTGCACCATCCTGCCCACAGAGGTCGGAAAATCAGCTATCGCGGTGACCTTCCCTGATATCGAAGAATGTACGGGGGAAGAGACAAAACCTGTAGTTGATCCTATGACCTGCCCTCTCTTGACTTCATCTCCGATATTAACTTCAGGTTTTGCAGGTGCTCCTATGTGCTGACTTACCGGGACAACTATTCTTTGAGGCAGGTTTGCTTGAGTAATGGACTTTCCTGAGGCCAGTTCCTTGCGGTATTTAGGGTGAATCCCTCTTTCAAACGTAGCAGTTTTGCTCATTACATTTTTCCCTCTGCATATGAATTATAAAAGACAAGACTTAAATTTTGTTTATATGCTTATAAATTCTGCTTTTTGAAGAGAATTCCAATCAAACGTATATTGATAACATTTCCAAAAATGATTGTCAAGGACGAAATTGAAAATAAATATGATCATCAAAATATTTTATCTGACTGAAAAACATTATCGTGATGGGAAAATGAAAGATATGTCTGATAACCGCAGAGTTATTTTTATCAAGAAACACCTTCCGGCTTTTCATGTAAGCATTTTTCTTGCCAGAGTCTTTACAAGGTACATACCGTGTGATAGACTAGCTTATGATTAAAAGCAGATTGTTCTGGATTATATCTGCAATATTTGTTTTTGTAATCCTGATTATACTTAATTACAATACGACAAGCGTAAAGATGTTCCCTTTGTTACAGACTTCATCAATGGAAAATCTGTACCTTAAGCATAAAGAAGGGGACACGATCAAGTGGGAACTTTCCTCCGACAAGGCTGTCCTGCCGCTGGGAAACAAGGAAGTTTTTCTCGAGTCTTTGGTCCTGAAGATAAATCAGACACCCGAGATATATCTCACCAGCGGAAGCGGTATTTACGAACTCGAACAGGGCAATATTTCTCTTAACAAGCCGGTGGAACTGAAAATCAGGGACGCAGTATTTGCGACGGACTCCCTTAAGTGGAACAGCAAGGAAGAATTAATAACCTCGAATGACCGGATTCAGCTCAGCGGCGGCAGTTTTCTCATTACCGGGACGGGACTTTCTGCAAAAGTACAGGAGCAGCAGGTAAGGATCACGAAAGATGTCAAGGCCATATTTTATCGTTAATTTCATTCTGTCGGTACTGCTGGTGCATATCACGGTATATGCCGGCACTCTCATCGAAAAGAAGGGTAAGAACCCGGTAGTAATCACTTCCGAAACACTAACAGCCGATAATAAAAACAGCACCGCCATATTCGAAGGCAAAGTCACCGCGAGAACAGATGACATATCAATTTACGCGGACAAAATGATCGTCTATTATGACAATACACGAAATAAGGTGGCCAAAATTCATGCGGTCGGCCATGTAAAGGTACGCAAAGAGGAAAGGGCCCTGTTTTCAGACGAGGCCGTATATCTTGAAGAAGAGGAAAAAATCGTTTTTACGGGGAACCCCAGGGCCGTTGACGGTGTAAACGTGAGTTCA
>JBFLYJ010000589.1:0-2103 GCA_040756635.1 Nitrospirota bacterium | reverse complement strand
AAAACCCAACTGCCTGGCGCCTGCGTCACCTGATATGGCCATTGTTACTCATCCCCTTATAGTCAAGGCCGTGGTTGAGTATGTCCTTGACAAGGGCGCGGCACCGCAGATATCCGACAGTTCGGCGGTGGGTTCTTTTGACAAGGTCCTGAAAGAGAGCGGGATTAAGGAAGCTTTGTACGGGCTGAAGGTTGAGTATAAAGAGTTCAGGGAGTCCTCGATCGTTGATGTGGGCGCGCCATTTAATAAAATTGAGATTGCCAGTGATGCACTGAACGCTGATGTGCTGATTAACCTGCCGAAACTGAAAACACACATGCAGATGGGACTTACCCTCGGGATTAAAAATCTTTTCGGCTGTATAGTCGGGATGAAAAAGCCGGAATGGCATTTCAGGACAGGGGTAAACAGGGAGATGTTCGCGCAGCTACTGGTAAAAATATACCGGGCCGTTGACCCGGCAGTTACTCTTATGGACGGAATTCTGGCTATGGAAGGGCAGGGACCGGGTAAACGGGGCGAGCCAAGGCATCTGGGGGTCCTGCTTGCGAGCAGAAACGCCGCTGCCCTTGATATGACGGTATGCAGGATGCTTGGGACCCCGCCTGATGAGCTACTTACAAACAAATTTGCCATGGAACAGGGACTCGCGGACGATGACATCGTCCTGGACGGTGAACTGCCTCATATAACAGACTTTAAACTGCCTGAAATAACACCCCTTATATTCGGGCCCCGTAAATTACATGGCGTATTGCGCAGGCACCTCGTCCAGAGACCGCTGTGTGATGATGACCTGTGCAGGCTCTGCGGAGAATGCTGGAAATACTGCCCTGCTGCGGCAATCACTCATTCCGGTAAAAAGATCCGGTTTGATTATGACAAATGTATCAGGTGCTACTGCTGCATCGAGGTCTGTCCGTACGGGGCCTTAAGGGCCGGTGAAACAGCGGCCGGGAAACTGACAAGAAAGATCCTGAAGATGTGATATTCTTTTCTGCTGATTAAAATGAGGGCTGAGTGCTAAAGAACCGGTATCCCGGTGATGTCCACGATAAGCCACTCTTCCTGTTTACCCGCGTTCTTCTTGATTCTGATCGTCCCTTCATTAAATGTCATATAATTCCCTTTTTTATAATTCCAGGGGGGACCGATGTCTCTGGTGAATTCCAGGGTGATTGCCGGTATATTGACCACGTAACCCTCAGTCCCCATGTACTGTTTTTCTTTTGCGGGAATGGGACTGATATCGCCGATTGCTATATCAATCACCTTGTAAGGTCCTGATTCGAAATGACTGACGATGACCTTTTCTATAGAGCTTTTGGGCGGGGGTACCGAACAGCCGATCAACAACAGCATGGCCCCCATAATAATTAATGAATAACAAATGTTCTTGCTATTATTCACCGGTCACCTCTCTTAAAAATATATTTTATCATCAATTCTCGTCATGTCAATTACCGGTATTACCGGTGCGTCCTCTCCCGATAAGACCCTTGAGAGCGATGAAGATATACTCCTGTACCTCAGTTTGACCTCTATGTTCAACGGCGGCACCGCCCCGTCAGGTATATAAAATGCGTACCGCTCAATATGGTAACCCTTCGGCGGGATCCTGTGGTCGTATATTATCCTGCCTGCATGTGACGCGTTTATTACAGCCTCTCCTTTATCATTACCGAGCTTGGTGTGAAAGACAACGGCATTTGCATCAATGTCGCCATTTGTATCAAGCTCCCCTGATCTCAAGAGAACCATCCCCTTTGCATCAGTGACACTGACATCAAGCCACATCTGTCGCACCTCGGTAAGTCCGGTCGGGAGATAGTGTCCTGCACCTGAATTTATGACCTTTACTTTTAAATTTGAAAGCTGATTTTTCCCGTATTCACTATCTCTGACAAGTTCGAGGTCCGCAGCATTCTGCAGGCGCTCGACCGCCATGGCTGCATGAAGCTCACTGCCGAGAAGCTTTGTGACCACCGCGTTCGCACCGACAAAATAATGCGTCCAGATATGCCCTCTTTCAGGACAGTCAATGCACGCCTGCCCTGGATTGTCCGGCCTGTCTGTCTTGCCAGTCGAAGGTATTCCAGGTCT
>JBFLYJ010000588.1:0-2108 GCA_040756635.1 Nitrospirota bacterium | reverse complement strand
CATCTCGACCAGATGAATCCACTTCCCTCGTTATAGTAGTCATGCCCGGCCCCTGAATGGTGAATATTATCGTCTTCACATTTGACGGTATTGACGCGGATGCCGCTGCTGCCTCGCCGGGCAGAAGGAACTTGAAGAAATCCGTAACCTTTGCAAAAAATGTTCTGCTTTCCTCCCTGTAAATTGCCGATTGTGATGTGCTTCCAACCGCTATTGTCACCTTGGACGAGCCGGAAGATGCCACGCCTCCGCCTCCGCACCCGGCAAGGCATATCACGAATAAACCCGACAGAACTGTCATCAATACCCTTTTCATAATTGTTCTCCAGTATTCACGGTCAAAAGACAGGATTTCTGTCTACTGAAATTTAATATTTATCCTTACAGGCGTCTCCGTCTGCGCCGGCTGCTGGTCTATAACCACCGGGGGCGGACCGGATACCTCAGGAGTGAAATTTATTGCAGCGCCTGTTTCAACCGGCTCCGGTACTGTTATCTCGTGACGGCTCCCGACATCGGTGTCCTTTGAAAGGCTGTCGACAATGGCTGCAGGCGCGATCTCCGGCAGTGTCGGTGCTTCTCCAGCGCACACTACCGTCATCTTGCCCGGCTCAAGTATCACGCTTCCGAGGTCATCGTGATCCCTGCTCTTAACATCCACTTTGCCTTCAACCCCTATGCAGGTTGTGCAATACTTCCCGTGTTTTTTGCCCGTATCGAAAAGTATGACTGTTCCTCTTGCCGCGGCTACCGCTGTCGGCGTATGTACCTCAAAGTTCGTGTTCCCGACTACCGCCCTCATTTTCCCGTCGATCAGGTTAAATACGGATTTGCCTCTCCTGCCTTCGCTGTACATATATTCTTTTATGACCACCTTTGAATTCTCGCCGAGGGTCAATACGCTGTCGTCCCTGAAAAGCATCTTGGCCCTTGAGGCTTCAAGAGTTGACACCGTATCAACCGCGAGTATTTCGTCTTTTGCCTTTGCATTTATCTCCCTGTTTTCTCTCTCTATTATTGCCCTGTTCTTCACGGAAACTATAATGCCTGCCTCATCCTTTGCAGATGCAAGCGCCGGCATAACAGCGGCAAAGATCATGGTAGTTATAATGGCCCGTATAATTTTCATTTCAAATACCTCCGGTGTTATCAATTAAATTTGGCTGTTATAAAAACACTGGTGATGGAACGTTTATAATCATATGCCTCAATGTTTGAATCATTTCTTGTATAGAGCTGTCCCGCTGTTATGCTGCATCTCCCGGAAAGCAGCCTTGTGTACGATATGGATGCCGTATAGACATCGTCTTCCCTCTCATCGGTTTCAGAGGGCGCCGTTTCTTTGTATTGTTTGTTATAGTACTCGCCGCTGAGGTTAACAAGCGAGTTCTTTATGAAGTAGAGCTTCAGTCCCGCATCAACCTTATTGCCGGTATAGTCCCAGAAATCCTCCGCTGCCGAATCTTCATCATATGAGTAGCCGAGCCTCGCTGATACGAGCCTGCCCAGGGGAATGTTCTGTGCGATGCCGGCAAGATTGTTATGTCCCGTCCTGTCCGAATTGCTCTGAAAGAGATCGGAATCCATGAAACGTGTGCGCTTATACCTGTATTCAATCTCGGTAGATAGCCCCCGGCCCTCTGAAATCATCAGAGAAGGCGAGACCGAATACGAATAGTCGTAATCGTCCCATCCCACATAGACATATTCGGTAGAGAACATACCCTTGAGAGTCAGCTTCTGAGACAGCTCATAAGAACCTTTCAGCTCCATAAGGTGCTGCGTGACGTTAAAATCGGACAGCCTGTTGTGCAGGCTTTGATAAAGGCTGTACGCAACGGAGCTCTCCGCGTTCTGATTGTCAAATATGCTGTATCTGCCTTTCAGATATAACACCGTTCTCCAGTCCGATTCTCTCGTTATGTTGGCAGACTTCGGGCCGTTTTCAGGGCCCAGCACGACGTTACTGTCATACTGCTCCCCAACCGAAAGATTTAAAGTCCAGCGATTTTGTGCGTCGCCTTTTTCCATGATATTCAGGTATTCCGCGGCCTTTGCCGCGAGGTCCGTCCCCGGAGCCAATTTTATCGTGTTATCGAAATATTCCC
>JBFLYJ010000587.1:0-2108 GCA_040756635.1 Nitrospirota bacterium | reverse complement strand
AGGAGGTCGACGAGGCGCGCGCGACAGCAGCGCTTGAGAGGGCCATGATGAGGGTCCAGGTAGCGGAGAAACGTACTGCGAGATAACCGTTAATAATTGAGAGTGCAAGCGATGCACGATACGGGATGACATTCCGTATCGTGCTTTTTGTTTTATCGGCATGCTCCCCTGAATTCTCCGTTGCACGCTGCAAAAGGGGGCGCTTTTCTTCTGCCTTATTCATAAAATTTATTCTGCCAAGGCAGACACATCCCAAAAATTAAGATTCCGGTTAATTTGTAAATGATCCGGGTTAAGGGGTGGTTGCCCGGATTATCGTTACGGCAAATGGTCTACCTTAATGTTACATAAATTAGGAGAGCGGACTTGCCGTAAAACCTTTACAATGCGATGGGATATTGTAATTCAACTTTGACGGAAGGACCAAACATTTAGTGAACATCAGAAAGATGTCATTTATGCTTTCATATATCTTGCTAAGGTATCGCTGGTAAAGCTTTTCCGTCAACTCCGATCTCCTTGAATGAGTCAGCTAATACAACTGTCAGGTCTATACAACGACTGTGCCTATAATTTCTTATAGGTGACGGGCCGAATAAAAAATGATAACATTTTATACTTTAAGGAAATACCAATCAGATTTCATATCTGATTGTGGAATTCCAGCACACGGGCTTCAGAACTCTAATTCACAAGTTTATTGTATTTATTAAAATTATATATTACGCTTTTGGGGGTGCGATGAGATATTCATATTCTTTGTTCTTCAGAGTCATATCTTTTATTGTCCTTTTCTTCTTTTCCTGGACATTCGGCGGGATGTTTGATATCGCGTACGCGGTAAAAGCAAGCGATCAAAAATCAGCGGTCAGCGGACAGCGCAATCAAAAAGAAAAAAGGCCGGAGGAGAAGTTTCAGAAATCGATAGAGGATATTGAAGAGATACTTGCCGACACTGTAGCCGACACTGACACGAAGAAGAACAAGCTGAAGGCAAAGAAAGATGAGATTGAATCGCTGGATGTTGAGATAAAAAAGCAGTTCAGCGCCACCGAGGAGAAAATCAAAGACCTTCCTGAAGAGATAAAACAGAGGCATCGGGACTTTGTAAAGAAGTATGAGGACAACCTCAAAGAATTTAAAACAAATCTTGATGCTATAGATAAAGCCAAGACCGTTCAGGAGAAAGAAGCATCTTTTAAGAAAGCAAAGGAATTCCTTGAAAAGGTAAAATCCACGAAGAAGCATCAACCATTAGATCCCAACAAACTCCCGCACAGGACACCGGAGGTGGAGCAGACAGAGCCGAGGACAACGCCGGAGGAGTTTCAGAAAGACAGTAGTCAGAATTCAGTAGTCAGTATTCAGGGAAAGACCATAACACAGAAACCTATTCTTTTAGCATCCAATGGTTCGCTTGATGGTCTTTTAACCGGAGATTCTAATTATTCACCTGCTTCCGTCATTCCCGCAAATGTTGGAATCCAGAGTATAGAGGAATTCGGGCATGACAGTTACGAGTCTCAGCCCTTACTCCTTGCTCAGGCAACTAACCCGCCGACCTCCGCTGATCTGGATCAGACTATTGAGGTTCAATTTACACCTGAGATAACAGCAAAGGCGCAGGAGTTACAGAACGATCCGGTTAAGATATACAACTGGGTCCGCAACAATATCGAGTTTGTCCCAACCTATGGTTCTATCCAGGGGGCGAATATGTGTCTACAGACAAAGCTCTGCAATGCGTTTGACACGGCGAGTCTTCTGATTGCGCTTCTTCGCGCCTCGAACATCCCTGCTAAATATGTTTATGGGACCATAGAGATACCCATTGAGAAGGTGATGAACTGGGCGGGCGGGTTTACGAATAAGATGACGGCGTTAAGTCTTCTGGCGTCAGCTGGTATACCGACCAAGGGGATGCTGGTTGGGGGAGAGGTCAAGTATGTGCGTATGGAGCATATATGGGTGGATGCATGGATTGATTACATTCCTTCAAGAGGAGCAAGACATACTCAGGGAGACACGTGGATACCGCTTGACGCGAGCTTCAAGCAGTATAACTACACGCAGGGAATAGACATAAAGACAGCAGTGCCTTTTGACGC
>JBFLYJ010000586.1:0-2112 GCA_040756635.1 Nitrospirota bacterium | reverse complement strand
TTTGTTTGCGCTGTATACCAGTGAGATATTAACGCAGGCTGAAGCCTGCGACTACCGGGCATAGATTTTCTTTATATTTTCATTCATGGACAGATACGTCATTCTCGGAACAGCAGGACACATAGACCACGGCAAGAGCGCGCTCGTGAAGGCCCTTACCGGGACCGACCCTGACCGTCTCAAGGAAGAAAAAGAGCGGGGCATCACCATCGACCTCGGGTTCGCGGACCTTGCCTATCCCGACGGCCTGAAGGTAGGTATCGTGGATGTGCCCGGACATGAACGGCTTATCAAGAACATGCTTGCCGGCGCGGGAGGGGTCGATATTGTGCTTATGGTAATTGCCGCTGACGAGGGCATCATGCCGCAGAGCCGTGAGCACATGGATATCTGCAATCTGCTTAAGGTAAAGAGGGGAATCATCGTCATTACAAAATCGGACCTCGTCGATGCGGACTGGATCGAACTTATCACGGACGAAATCAGGAGCTTCGCAAAGGGCACGTTCCTGCAGGACGCCGGGATCATTGCGGTCTCTTCAAAGACCGGACATAATATCGATATTCTGAAGGAAAAGATTCATGACCTCGCACTTGAGGTGGAGCCTAAATCAGAGAGCGGGATTTTCAGGCTCCCTGTAGACAGGATATTTACTCTCAAGGGGTTCGGAACGGTCGTGACCGGCACCGCGATTTCAGGGAGCATATCGGTCGACGCTAATGTGGAAATACTTCCCGGAGGGACAAGGTCAAAGGTCAGGGGACTTCAGAGCCACGGAAAGGACATCAGAAAGGCCCACGCCGGACAGCGCGTGGCCATAAACCTTCAGGGCTTGGCCAAGGAGGATATTCAGCGCGGCGATGTAGTGGCCATTCCCGATAAACTTAAGACGACGTCGTTTATCGACGCTGACATCGAGGTCCTTAAAAACGCCCCTATCAAGGGGCTGAAGACGAGGAGCCTCGTCCATTTTCATACAGGCACTACTGAACTGACCGGCAGGATCATTATATATGATAAAGACGAACTGAAGCCGGGAGAGAAGTCATTCTGCCAGCTCAGGTTCAAGGAACCTATCACGGTCATGGCCGGCGACAGGTATATCGTCCGCAGGTTCTCACCGCTGATGACGATCGGGGGAGGGGAAATACTTGATGTCTCTCCCAGGAGGAGAAAACGGGAGGAGAGGATAAAGGACCTTGAGGTCTTCGAGCAGGGCAGCCTTCAGGAAAAGATACTGGTAAAGGTGCATCAGGGAGGGACAAACGGCGTGACTTCAGCCGATATCGCCTCCTGGATCAGAGTCGACCCTTCCGAACTTCAGGGCCAGATGAGCGCGCTCGAAAAGGTGGGCAGGCTGGTGCGGTGCGAAGGCAGGATCATCCACAGGGAGAGACATGACGAATTCATCAACAATGTGGCCGGCGCGCTCGCGAAGTTTCATAAGGAAAATCCGCTTAAGCCGGGGATGCCGAAAGAGTCGATCAGGGCGTTATTCCGCGGGCTTGACCAGAAGCTGTTTGAGACGATGCTCGCCGCCATGGACAAGGTGGTGATCGATAAGGACCTGCTCCGCTTAAAGACTTTCAAAATATCCCTGAGCGAGGACAAACAGGGGCTTAAAGACAGAATACTGAAAACCCTTGAACAGGCCGAATTTCAGCCCCCGTCGAAAGATGAGCTGGCCCAGGCAATATTGATAAAACCTCAGGAGGCAGGGGAACTGCTGAAGATCATGGCCTCTGAAAAAAGCCTGGTCAGGATAAATGATTCATTATATATCACGATGACCAGCTACACAAAGATGATCGAGGGCCTGCAGAAATTCTTCGGCGCAAAGAGCGAAATGACAGTCGGAGAGTTCCGCGATATCCTGAAGACCTCAAGAAAGTTCGCGCTTCCGTTTCTCGAATATCTCGACAGCAACAAGATCACGCTGAGAGTAGGGGAAGTCAGGAAGTTTTTGAAGAAACCTTCGTAGCGGGCAAGCGTCGAAGCGTGTGAACTTGCAAGAACTGAAAAAACGGCAGTGAGGAAGGATTGCTCTTCAAACTGTCCTGTGAAAAGCTCGTTTGTCGTCATTCCCGCGAAGGCGGGCATGACGTCCATATT
>JBFLYJ010000585.1:0-2114 GCA_040756635.1 Nitrospirota bacterium | reverse complement strand
AGATTGAAAAAGATGTGGTAAATCCCGATGACATCGAAATGCTGCAGGACCTGATAGTCGCGGCCGCAAATGAGGCCCTGCGCAGGGCCCAGCAGATGGTAAGCGATGACATGAGCAAGCTGACGGGAGGAATGAATATCCCCGGACTGGGAAACATGTTCGGATAAAAATATAATCTTCAGGTGAAAAACCCGGTCAATAAATCCGGGCACGTCCGCTTAATCCGTGTAACATAATTTATTATGAACAATAACGTTGTTGAAAATTTAATAACTGAACTTATGCGTCTCCCAGGTGTCGGCAGAAAGTCCGCCCAGAGACTCGCATTTTTTATAATGGGGATGCCGGGACACGAGGCTGTTTCGATAGCCGACGCAATTATAAGACTGAAGGAGAAGGCTCGCTTCTGTAAAAACTGTTTTAATATTTCGGAAGATGAGGTGTGCTCCGTATGCAGTGACCCGCGGAGAAGCCGGGAAAAGATCTGCGTCGTGGAAGAACCGAGCAATCTGATCGTTATTGAAAACACGAAAATCTATCATGGGCTTTATCACGTCCTTCTGGGGGCGCTTTCTCCCATTGACGGAATAACTCCTGACCGCCTCAAGATACGTGAGCTGGAGCAGAGGGTCAGGAGCGGTGGAATATCTGAAGTAATTATCGCGACCAACCCCAACACAAAGGGGGAAACGACGGCCCAGTACATAGCGCAGGTGCTCAAGCCCCTTGGAGTAAAAATCACCCGCATCGCGTATGGCTTGCCGATAGGCGGAGACATCGAATTCGCCGATGAAGTCACCCTGTCAAAGTCTCTTGAAGGCAGAAAAGAGATGTAGGACTTCCTTTTTCTGTCATTCCCGTGAAAACGGGAATCCAGTTTTTTAATCTTTCAGTAAGTCGCTGGATACCCGCATTCGCGGGTATGACGAATATCGGCATCACAACAGGACATGGTTTGCGAGTTTAGTGATGCCCATGTTCTTCCATCCTTGCACCTTTATCGCTTTCCGCCCGGACCGGGACCTTTATGCGCTGGGAGTGGCCGTTGCCGAACATCAGCAGCAGATCAACCTCCTCACCCTCCTTTGGCACGGATTTCGGAGCCATCAGCATAAGATGGAAGCCGCCGGGTTCAAGGGTGACAGCTTCCCCAGCGGGTATCGGCAGGCTTTCCTGCGGTATCATTTTCATCATGCCTTCGCTCATCTCGGTTTTATGGATCTCGATCCTGCCGAACATGCTGCTCGTGACCTTCGTAAGCACCTTTGTCTCTTCCGAATCATTCTGAATGGTCATGTATGCTGCGAGCACGTCTGCCCCGGGAGGTGCGGAACGGACCCAGGCATTAAGCACTGAAACCTGTTGATGCGCATAGGCCGATGTAATGAGCTGCATCAGAATAACGATTAACGAAATGATCAGGGCCCTCTTCATTTTTTCTCCTTTCTGTAATCAAATATTATTGTTTCGCTTTTCTCATCTCCTGATATACAGCACTCCTCCGTGTATTTCTCCCGGATCTTCCTGAAATCCTCGGCTATCAACTTGGCGTGGTGGGGAGGCGAAAAAACAGCGAGCATCCGCCCGAGGGGGTCGATAAGCAGGATTGATGCGCTGTGGTCAACCAGATAATTATTTTCTTCATCTTTGACCGGCACACGCCTGTATGCGATACCCAGAGGACGGGCGATCGAATCTATCATCTCCGCATCCCCGGTAAGCCCGATGAAGCGCTCATTAAAGAAAGGGACATATTCCTTTAACTCACTGACCGTGTCCCTCTCCGGGTCCACGGTTATAAATATAAACTGCGTGCCGACACCGAACTTTTTCTCTGTCAGGGCATCCTTTTCAGCAAGGTTCTGGTAAATACTGTTCATGTCAACAAGCGCCGTAGGGCACACATCCGGGCAGTGAGTATATCCAAAGAACATGAACGTCCACTTCCTGCTGAGATTGTCGGGTGTGAATATATTTCCGGTATGATCACTGAGTGAAAACTGCAGAACAGGGACAGGGACATCGAGGACAGTTGCGCTTGGGAATTCATCCGCTGCATTCACATGTGGATTGTTGCGGCTCTTTCCTAACCAGACGCCAATACCGAGCAGTAA
>JBFLYJ010000584.1:0-2115 GCA_040756635.1 Nitrospirota bacterium | reverse complement strand
CGATGGAGCTGAATGGACACATGAGGATGAATTTGCCGGGATACCGGACGGTATGCCGTCCGGAGAGGTATCGGTATTTGATAAAAGCATTGAATTATTGAATGAGGAAGAGATCATCAGGGACGCTATACTGCTTGAAGAAAGCGCACTCTCCTTTAGTGAAAAAATAAAAAAAGTGAGAAAGGCGGAGGTCAGTGCGGGGGTGGCAAGCACTTCCATTATAAACTCAAGAGGACTTAACGCGGCATATAAAAGCACTTATTATTCAGCCCACGTGACCGCCCTTGCGCAGGATGCCGCGGGTGACAGCCAGATGGGGTGGGACTATGCTGGCAGCAGGAGAAAGACTGATATCGATGTTGCGTCGGTTGGAAAGGAGGCATCGAACAGGGCACTGGAGCTGCTGGGATCAAGGAAGATATCCGCGGTCAGGGTACCGGTTGTCCTCAGTACTGCGGTCGCGGTTGATTTCCTCGAAATACTGAGCGCCTCTTTATCGTCCGAAGCTGTTCAGAAACAGAGGTCATTTCTTAAGGGAAAGCTCGGCAGGAAGATAATAAGCGGCCTCGTTGACATTATTGATGACGGTACCAAGGCCTGGGGGACCGGATCGAGACCTGTTGATGATGAAGGAGTCCCCGCCCTCAAGAAGACCCTGGTGTCGGAAGGGGTTCTCAAGGGCTTCCTTTATAACACCTACACCGCAAATAAAGACGGGTTGGCTTCAACAGGCAATGCGGTTAGAGGATTCAAGACCCTGCCGGGCGTAGGAGTCACGAATATATATATCAAGCCAGCGGGAGAATACGGAAGCCGGGAGACAGCGGGAAGCAGCCCTTTATTGAAGTCAGTTAATAAAGGGATATTGATACTGGGTGCGATGGGCGTCCATACCGCAAACCCTATTTCTGGGGATTTTTCGGTAGGTATCTCAGGGATATGGATTGAAAACGGCAAGGCAGCTTATCCGATCAAGGAAGCGGTCATGTCAGGGAATATACTCGACATGTTTGAGAAGGTAGAAGAGGTCGGGTCGGACCTCAGATTTTACGGCAGTACCGGATCACCCAGCCTGTTGATAGGGGATATGGATATAAGCGCGTAGATAACCGGGGACCATATAATAAAGTACAGCACAGGACAGTGATAATTAATCCCGTTGCTTTACAATTTCGCAGTCATTTTGATTTGTTGTTAGTGTTGTTCAGGACGGAATTTTTTATGTGATCTGCGCCTGCCTTGAAGCGTTTCATCAGTCTTTTAGCCCAGACAAATTCAGTAGCAAGGATTGCGAGTCCTCCGACAACCGTCGGTATTCCGGGACCGGGGGTTACTAGCATGATACATCCGCCTAAAAGAATGGTAAAGCCGATGACGATTTTGATGAGACGTTTGGCCTGCTGGACTGTGGTAATTTTAGGGTCTTTTTTATTATCTTCGTTAACTATCATCTTTTAATTACATTGATAATCGTTATCGCAAGATGGCAGTTATTGTGTAATTTGAAAATTACGCAGATGAGACTACATATTACGATGAACCGCTTTATCTCATACAGGGCGCATCACGCGCGTCAATAATTATTTTAGTTAATCCGCATCTTTCTTTAATTTTTTCAAAAAAGGCTCTATAAGATCTATGGGGATTGGGAATATAGTTGTTGAATTTTTTTCAGCTGCTACCTCCGTGAGTGTCTGTAGAAACCTGAGTTGCAGTGCTCCCGGCTCAGTGGCTATTATTTTTGCCGCGTCCGCGAGTTTCTGTGCTGCCTGGAATTCGCCTTCAGCGTGAATGACCTTTGCCCTTCTCTCACGTTCCGCCTCTGCCTGTTTCGCGATCGCCCTCAGCATTTCTGAAGGCAGATCGACATTCTTGACCTCAACGGTCGTGACCTTTATACCCCAAGGCTCTGTCTGCTCATCGATGATTTTCTGGAGCTCTGCGTTTAATTCATCTCTTTTCGCCAGGAGTTCGTCAAGTGAGCTTTGTCCCAGCACGCTTCTTAATGTTGTCTGGGAAATCTGTGAGGTGGCATAATGGAAATCCTCGACCGCGGTAATGGCCTTCCCGGGATCAAGGACCCTGAAATAAACGACCGCGTTGACTTTGACAGAG
>JBFLYJ010000583.1:0-2118 GCA_040756635.1 Nitrospirota bacterium | reverse complement strand
GTACATTCCGCGTTATGGGCATAACCAGGATCTGCTCCGATCTTGAAACCATAATATGTGGTAACATAAAAAGACCGGATTAATTAAGGAGAATAATTTTGAAGATACTGGGACTCATTGGTTTCGGATATAATCCTGCCGCTGCTCTTGTGGTTGACGGAAAACTTATCGCATTTGTTGAAGAAGAGCGTATGATCAACTTCAAGGGAGCGTATGAAATGTTCCCGGGATTTGCCGCTAAATGGTGCCTGCAAAAAGCTGGCCTATCACTTGACGATATTGATTACATCGCATGGGGCTGGTATAACCCTGCCTACAGATTAAAAGTGCCGCTGTTCTTCACTTCACAGTTTTTCAAGTACGGCTTTTTAAGGAAAGGAGATGGAGCGATACAAGAGGTAATTTCAGAGAAGATATTGCAGTATTTGCCGGGCACAGTCAAGACAAAACTGCGGGATGGATTACGACGTGTCGGGCTGAAGGGGAGGATACCCCCCATCAAATTCATAGAACACCATGAAGCGCATGTCGCATCATCCTATCTTATGTCTGGTTTTGATGAAGCCGCTGTCTTGGTCATTGACGGATCAGGAGAGCTCAGCTGCACGAGTATATGGCACGCAAAAGATGGAAAGTTTACTTTAAAAAAGGCCTTAAACATGCCGCATTCTCTCGGCTGGTTTTACGCAGGAATGACCGACTATCTCGGATTTATTCCCTATCGCGATGAGGGTAAGGTGATGGGTCTTGCACCGTACGGTAAAAAAGATCCCGAGCTGGAAGACAAAATAGCCAACATAATTAAGATCACTCCTGACGGTTATAAACTGGACCCTTCTTATTTCCTCCTCGGGACTCATGATGCTGGCAAACATTTTTCCGACAAAATGGTAAAACTCTTCGGGCCTCCGAGATACTATGGAGAGCCACTGACCGACAGGACCAGGGATATTGCCTTTGCGGTACAGGGCACCCTCGAAAGGGTCGTGTTAAATATCGTCAAGGAAGCTACGGACAACGGCCGGATCAGAAATATATGTGTAGCCGGAGGCGTCGGGTTGAACTGTAAGATGAACGGAACGATAAAGCACTCTCCGTATGTCGACAAAATATTCGTACAGCCAGCATCGAGCGATGCTGGTACAGCAATGGGTGCGGCTGTTCTATTATCACACCGGCTGGGAGAATGGAGACCGCACAGACTAAAAAATGTATACTACGGCCCCTCCTTCAGTGACGCCGAGATCAAGAAAGAACTTGATATCGCCGGAGTAAAATATTCCACACCTGACAATATGGCCGCCAGCATCGCAAAGGCAATCAGTGAAGGTAAGATCGTTGCGCATTTCGACGGCGCCCTGGAGTTTGGTGCACGTGCGCTCGGACACAGGTCTATACTTGCAAATCCCTGTGATCCGGAAATGAAAGACAAAGTCAATATACGCGTCAAATTTCGCGAGCCCTGGCGTCCGTTCTGCCCTTCACTGATGGCAGAACATAAAGAGGACTACCTGGAAGATGCCGATGATGCAGAATTCATGATAGTCGCCTACCAGGCAAAAAAAGGGATCAACACCCTGCTTCCTTCAATAGTTCATGTAGATAACAGCGTCAGACCGCAAACCGTTGAGAGAGACTTCAATCCAAGATACTGGGAAATGCTTCATGAACTCAAGTCCCTTACTGGCCATCCTGTGGTCATGAACACATCGTTCAACCTGAGAGGGCAGCCGATGATCGCCCACCCGAGAGACGCGATAGGATGTTTTTTTACGAACGGATTGGATGTACTTGTACTCAACAATTACTGGATCGAAAAGAAGTTTTAATGATAAACCGATTTCCCAACTTTCCTAAAACGCGGCCGACTCTATCCAGTGAATATGAGAAAATATACAAGACTTACTACAAGGAAAACAGGGAAGGCCACACTTTTTTTTCTTATCTTTCCCTGAAGGCCGAATCATGGCAGCACATACAGGTGGCAAAAGACATTGCAGTGGACCAAGGCAAGACTCCTACCCTGGAGATAGGCGCGGGCACATTGAATCATCTCCAATATGAGCCGAACAATATGGAGTACGATATCATTGAACCTCATAAAGAGCTTTATGAAAA
>JBFLYJ010000582.1:0-2123 GCA_040756635.1 Nitrospirota bacterium | reverse complement strand
AGGGGCAATGACATCAACAATAGCATTGATCAAAGGGCGGGGGGTGAAATACTGCCCAGCGCCTGACTTGGTGTCCTGTGCATTCTTTTCGAGCAATCCCTCGTATGCATCTCCTTTCACATCCGAGCTCATAGATGACCAGTCTTCCTTATCAATAAGATCAACGACAAGGCGGCGGAGTTTTACAGGGTCCTGAAATTTGTTTTGCGCCCGTCCGAATATAAGCCCTAAAAGGCCCTTTTCTTTTCCGAGCTCTTCGAGTAGATGACGGTAGTGGTCAAAAAGGGGGTCCCCGTCTTTTCTTAGAAGAGTCTGCCAGTCATATTTCTTCGGGATCGTGCTCGGTTGATTATATGGCGGCTTGGACCGCTCATCAGACATCTTGAGAAACAGCAGATAGGTAAGCTGTTCCACATAATCACCGTAGCTCATCCCGTCGTCACGGAGGACGTTACAGTAATTCCAGAGTTTTTGGACTATTTGTGCTGGGCTCATTAATTACCTTTCTGTATGCTAAAATATATCATGTCTAAAAAATCACTAAAGAAGACCAACCCCTATTTAAAAGACGACAAGCTTGGTAAAGAACTGCTTTATCAATCTGTCTCCTCTTCAACAGCCGTGGAAGGAGTTCTCACAATATATCCCAAACTTAAGAAATCGACCGAAGAAAAGTTAAAAGAGATCATATCTATATACGAACCTTCAGCGTAGCACGAATCACCGCTGCAAAGACCGTCTCCATAGGAATATAGTCTTTCATTAATCCGACTTGAACCGCTCTAATATATTCTTTCTTCCCTTTGCCAGTCATTACTCTAAAATCCAGAGGAGGCAACCCCGCCTGTAAAGCCATTAAAGTAGCCAGCATTCTTGCTACTCTTCCGTTACCTTCCCTGAATGGATGAATAAGCACCAATTCTGTATGCACGACTGCTAATGCCCTGGCGATCTCGGCATGTGTCTTAAAATAACAGGGAGTGAACTCACAGAGCGGTCCTTTCTCGATCTCGGTCATTAATTTTGGAATTTGTTCAGGAAAGGCAAAAGAGAAGTCATCCTTGCTCATCTTCACCTGCCGGTATTTACCGGCCCATTCGTAAATATTGCCAAGCCATATTTTGTGCATTTTGCAGACGTCGGCAGCAGTAAATCGGTGGCTCACGTCGAAAAGGTCGGTAAGCTCATCCATTGCCCGCAACTGCTCTTCTTTTTCGAGCTTGTCCATCTCTGATGCGCTTGCTATGCCGAGCTTGTTTTTAAGCACTTGACCATTAGACGCCGGTTCGTATTGGTTCTCAATCGAATGAGAAGTATCGTAGCGGGATTTTTTCATAGTCATTATGGACTGTTAAAAAGCTGATTAATAATATCTGCACAGATAGCAAGAGTGTTTAAACCTCCGGGATATACCATGCTGCTTCCATGCGCCAGCTCATTTCTTAAGTATGGTATAGACTCCACAAGTATTTTACAGTACTCTTGCAAGTCTTGAGCATCAGGATCATCAGATATCTGTTCAATATTTCTATTAGAACCTTCATACAGGTCTGAGATCCTTTCCTTTATTTTGTTTTGATATATGAATCCGCTATCTAATATCCACTTTTCCCTTATGGCCATTTTCAATAAGTGTTTCAGCCCTCCTTTTTCCTCACCGCTTCGTATCTTGAGGGCAAACTCTAAGGACGCATATGCATGAAGTTCAGCAACTTGATTAAACCTATATGCAAACCATGAATAAAGCAGGAGGTTACGAGCAGTTTCAAAATGCTCCCGTATTTGCTCTGGCACTTGAGGATCGAGGATGATCTCGCTTGTTAAATCATAATGGTCCCGAATAGACCTTTCTCGCTGTTCCCCGGTTTCCCTATTAAAAAGCACAAATGCTTTCTGCCTTGGGTCTGGTTCAAGTATTTCATCGAATGATTTTAATGTATCCATAGGTTACTCGTTTACCTGATATTGAGATATAAGCCTCCCCGAAAACGCTTTTTTCAGAATGGACTGTCGCAGGCGTTCAGTGCGCTGCAAATCCTTCTCAATCTCACTCTCAACGTCATCTAAAATAGAAAGTCTGCGCTCAACTTCCTTCACAATTTGATTCTGCTCTTTAAGCGGTG
>JBFLYJ010000581.1:0-2125 GCA_040756635.1 Nitrospirota bacterium | reverse complement strand
AATATCCATTACTATGAACATTAAAAGGTTCTCGTACAGGGGACTTTCACCCCATAAGTTCACGCCCATGCCGGGCGTACCCAGGAATTTGAGACAGATGCCCTTCGGGCACTGCTCAACTGCCGCGTTGGCTATAAATATGAGAATAATCCATAAGAATTGCCTATCTGGATATTTCGGAAACGTGTGTACAGTCAATGCCGTTAAGGCTCGTGTCGAGGGAAAGCCGTCCATGGAATTGGGAATTCCGCAACCCTTACAGTCTCTGAGCCGTCATGAGTACAATTTGTGTCTAATGCTTGAGCTTTTTGATGAACGCCTCAGACGTTTTGAAGCAACGATAGATGAGGAAAGACCAGAATTCGGTGCGTATTCGGAGGCTATGGCTTTTCTCGATGCAGTATATCTCTTCTCAAGAATGTTGCTTGATAGCGTAGCGGGGGTTGTGAGGCATTTCTACAAATGCAATGAGAACTGTGATCTTCCCAGGAGCTTCGATGACATGCTCAAGAGATCGGTAAGAGGAAAACTCCCTGATGGTCTTAACGTGGCATTCTCGGATTGCGACACATGGTTTTCTCAGTTGAAGGATCGAAGGGACGACATAGTCCATCACTACGAAACATACTTCATCGGCTTCGGGCAGGACTCTGAGGGCAAAATGACAGTCGTACAATTCTCTCCACGAAACAAGACTCGCGCGGCACGCGATGAGGATTTACGTTCATATCTTGGTCTTGTGATGGCTGGCTATCAGCGGTTTGTAGATTGTTTGCTTGATCACTGGGACGTCACCTTTCAGCGTTGGTTTGGCATCGTAGCGTCCATCAATTCCCGACAAGTGACCATACTCGAAGGCAGGAGTGCGAACATTCTTTGGTGGGCTTATCGCTATGGGGGATACAAGCATGATAGCTTGGTGATTGATGAATCATAGATATCTCTCAGGAAACTGTGGCCAACAAGCCGTTCCACCGGATCGCTAACGCTCCCGGTGAACTCGTCGTTAGTGGCTGAATACTGAAAAAGGAGGTATATAACAATGAAAGCCACAGACTGCAAATTAATAAGAAAGGCGAATAATGTCTACTTTTGGATAACTATTGTGGTTCTTCCATTGATTTCGCTGGTATTAGTCTGGACATGTTTTGATCTTGGGTATGCTTTTGCCGAGAGGAAATATTCACTAATGTCAGGTGATATGGCTAGGCAATTTGTAGAGAAACTCGTTAAGAATCACCAACTCCCTTCTCCTAGTCTTGCTAATCCTTATTCTTACTGGAAGCTATCTACACTGCCTTCCCCAGGAATTAAATTTAAAGAGAATGAATACATGATTATAGAACCTAGTAAAAAAGAATTTCGTTTTAACCTTTATCTACCGAAAGGAATTAAGATTAGTGATAATGACTATATAGTTTTTGCATCTGCCGAACCAATATCATTTCAGATTATACCAATAGAAAATCTTTCAGAATTCCTTCCAGGAATAGAAAAAATATATATGGGAACATATTTTATACTCAATGGGATATTATTCTCTACGCTTGATTTTGAAGTAGTCAATAAGCAAATATACACACGGTCCGGAAATAAGTGGACTAAAACAAAGCGAGTCATAAAACAAGGTGGGTACGCGTGGTATTTGGGGCCAGCGGGAATATACCTGGGATACCAAGAGGATAAATTGATTGCCTTCAAAGAACCGAAGAAATTGCTACCTTTTAGTCCCAGCGGTCCTGTTGGAACTGCATATTTAGTCGATTTATCTATTTCACCGGAAGAAAGTGGTGGAATACTTGTTAAGATTGCAGGAGAAGTTATTCAATTGAAATTAAACTACCGTAAACAGGATTGAGGGAGGATTAAGGATCAGTAAATATAGGGATAGCGACCATTTAAAACTGGACAGTGAAAAGTTCTTCTCAAGTATGCCCGTAAACCCTGAGAGGGGGGGGTTGAGGGGTCAGGTCTTGATTTATAACTTAAGGAAAGGGCCTAACACTTATAAGGCCCCGCTCTGTCAAGAGAAAAAGCGATCCTGATCGGAAATAAAAAGAAAATTCCATTTCCTTATTTTTTTAAGATTGTCCGATAGCTCTGACTTGGTTTCCACCGTACGGTT
>JBFLYJ010000580.1:0-2135 GCA_040756635.1 Nitrospirota bacterium | reverse complement strand
CCTATGGTGCCCCCGCCATTTCCATTAGATACGCTGGACCATCTGGCAGACGCGGTGGGATCGTCCCCGGGGAAATAATTGTACCTGTCGTAGTACGTGTAGTAGGCAGCCGATATATTCTTGAATTCACCATATATTTTATTGATCCTTGCGTTCTCGATCATGGCCTGCCCTTTCAAAACGCCTCCGATTATCAATCCGATAATGACCATGACGATCGCCAGTTCCACGAGTGTAAAGCCTCTCTGACCTGAATTACTCTTCATAATGTACCCTCCTTAGAACGTTAAATTATTTTTGATTATCGATAATCAATAAGTTATATACTCAGATGACATTCTTATCGGAAAACCCTTGATATATCTTTAATGCTTTCGGCAAATTATCGAGGATATGATGGGAGATTTTATTTAGGAAATACTCTTAATATAAAAAGGAAGGAGACAATAAGCCCGTCTTTATAGCGTCCGCCGTCCGTGCCGCTCTCACCATTTCTTTTACATCATGCACCCTGATGATATTGGCCCCGTTGAATATGCCTATGGCAACGGCCGCCGCCGTCCCCTCAAGTCTCTGCGTGACCGTCAGTCCGCCGAGTATCTTGCCG
This sequence comes from Nitrospirota bacterium, assembly GCA_040756635.1. Classification (GTDB taxonomy): domain Bacteria; phylum Nitrospirota; class Thermodesulfovibrionia; order UBA6902; family UBA6902; genus UBA6902. Next base: position 1,528 of record JBFLYJ010000580.1, on the reverse strand, counting down.
ATAAAAGCTTTCCTCGAGGGGCCGAGGAGGATCGGTTTTTCAAAGCCCTCAAACTCTTTCAGCCTTCGGATGATCTCCAGATTATGTTCGAAGGTCTTTCCGAACCCTATGCCCGGATCTATGATCATCATGTCTTCCGGAATTCCGGCCTCCCTCGCTATTGCAATGCTTCCGTAAAGATAGTCCATTATTTCAGGGATGAGGGCCTCATACACCGGGGCCTGCTGCATGTCCTTCGGGGTCCCCTTGATATGCATGAGGACGACCGGGACCTTATGCCGCGCGGCGACTGATGCCATTGCCGGATCAAAGCGGAGGCCGCTTATGTCGTTGATGATCGAGGCCCCCGCAGAGACAGCGGCCTCAGCTACTGCCGCCTTGTATGTGTCTACGGAAATTGGTATCGTCACGTCTTTCGCAAGCGCTTCAATGACCGGCACAATGCGCTTTATCTCCTCCTTTGCGGTGATCTTTTCGGCCCCCGGCCTTGTGGATTCACCGCCGATGTCGATGATGTCCGCGCCCTCTTCCTGTATCCTTAGGGCCTGCTTTAAGGCGCTCTCATTATCGAAAAACTGTCCGCCGTCAGAGAAAGAGTCAGGGGTAACATTCAAAATACCCATAACATACGTCCTCTGAGAAAAGTCGAACTCGAAGTTTTTCCAGGTGAGCTTCATAGGTCTATAGGTCTTATAGGTCTAATAAAACCTATAATCAGTTTGGAGATTTGCTAGCTACGCCCTTGCTTCCGGCATAGTGCCTTCATCACCGGCAGCCTTGGCCGCCGCCCCGCTGCCGTTTGTGCTCTGAATTATCGCGTCTATTTCGGCGGCATCAAGGGTCTCTTTTTCAAGCAGGACGCCTGCGAGTGTGAGCAGCGTTTTTTTGTTGTCCAGCAGCAGCTGCTTCGCGTAACCGTATCTTTCAGCGACAATCGATTTAACTTCCTCATCGATCTCTTCCGCGGTCTTTTCAGAATAATCTTTGTGCCTTGAAAATTCCTTGCCGAGGAATATCTGTTCCTCGCGCTTGCCGAACGTAAGCGGGCCCAGTTTATCGCTCATGCCCCACTCACATACCATTTTCCGGGCAAGATCTGTCGCCCTCTGAAGGTCATTGCCCGCGCCTGTGGTCAAATGTCCGAGCGCGATTTCTTCCGCTGCCCTGCCGCCCATGAAAACGGCCAGCATGTTGAGGATATGTTCTCTCGAATACGTATACCTGTCGTCTATGGGAAGCTGCTGCGTAATCCCCAGGGCCATCCCGCGCGGAATGATGCTCACTTTATGCAGTGGGTCTGTTCCCGGGGTCAGCTTCGCGACAAGCGCATGTCCGGCCTCATGATAGGCGGTGTTGGTCTTTTCCTCTTCGGAAATGATCATGCTCTTGCGCTCCTTGCCCATCATGACCTTGTCCTTTGCGTCCTCAAAGTCGCTCATCTCTACTTTGGTCTTGGACTTCTTCGCTGCCAGAAGCGCTGCCTCGTTGATAAGGTTGGCAAGGTCCGCGCCGGAGAAACCGGGTGTAC
>JBFLYJ010000058.1:0-11520 GCA_040756635.1 Nitrospirota bacterium | reverse complement strand
AAAAGCTGAGAGTATAAAAGCAGCGCCGCCGGTTGTAGACGAGCCGCTCGAACCGGCAGTCAAACCTGTGATAGCAAAGACCGAGGAAAAGCCTGCGGTACCGGTGGAGGAAGTAAAACAGCCGGTAACCGGGACCGCACCTGCCGTTAAAGAAACACCTGTAGTGAAAGAAAAAGCTGAGACAGTAGCCGCGCCAGTGAAGGAAGTGAAACGAAAAGAAGAGGCCGCGGCTGCAGAAAAAGAGAGCGGCCAAACCGTGGAAACGAAACCAGCGGTAGTCGCAAAAGCACCTTCCGTAAAAGCTGAGAGTATAAAAGCAGCGCCGCCGGTTGTAGACGAGCCGCTCGAACCGGCAGTCAAACCTGTGATAGCAAAGACCGAGGAAAAGCCTGCGGTACCGGTGGAGGAAGTAAAACAGTCTGCAACCATGACTACAGCTGCCGCTAATGAACCGCATGTTAAGGGAGTTACGGCTGCGCCTATCCCCGCAGGAGTGACAGTCCCAACCGTACCGATAGAACCATTACCAGCTGCCCCTGTCGAACTTTTATCCGCGGGCATGAAGGCCGCATTGCCTGAAATGACGGAAGAGCGCTCTGCTGTAAAATCGGAAAAGGCTGACATCGCCGGCCGTCCCGAAAAATTAAATGACGCAGAGAAGGTCATTCCCCCGGATGTGAAGGCATCAGTAAAGGCGGAACAGCCGGAAACTTTTCCCGGCGGTTCATTAACAAAAGGCATTAACAGGAGGATCGCGATATTTCCATTTCAAAACTTGACTGATAACAGGGACGCATATAACGACGTATTGCCGTTGTTGGTCGACAAGATGGAAAAAAAGGGATTTGAAGTAATTGATGAGGACGAACTGAATGATTTTCTGTGCAAGGAAAGGATTCGGTATTCAGGGTACATTTCACGAGAACTTTCGGAGAAAATAAGAAGGAAATTTAGTGTGTCGGCTATTCTGACCGGCGCCATAGTTTCATTTTCCACTGAAGATATACCAGAGTTCGGCATCCTTGCACGCTTAACGGATTCTTCCGACGGTACGATACTCTGGGCTGATTATGCCGCTGCAACCGGGGAAGATTTCATTGCGATTCTGGAGCTTGGCAGATTGAAGACCATTTACAGCCTGATACCCAAGATCGTTGACATATTGTTTGCGTCATTTAAGGCCCAGGAGCTAGGCATAGAGAAGAAACCTTTGCCTAGAATCGCGGTCATGCCCTTTAAGAACAACTCTGAATTCAATAACGCAGGCATCATTGCTACCTATATGTTTATAGTCGAAATGGTCAAAAGCGACAGGTTTATTCCACTGGAATACGGGGAAACCAGAAGTGTGATCATAAAGCAGAATATAAGACGTAAAGGTGAAATAGGTTATGAAAATATCGGCGGACTGTCAGCGGAACTTAAGGCCAAGGGAATAGTGGTGGGAGTAGTAGACAGTTATGCTGATGGAACGGACGGATCGTCAGCCCCGAATGTCGGGATTACCGCACGGCTTATCGACGGGAGTAATAAAAAAATATTGTGGTATAATAGCTTCCAATTGAACGGCGAAGCGGACATTATTGCGCTTGATTGGGGCCGGATCAGGACCGTCCATTCCGTAGCTTATAAAGCCATTTCCAGCTTGGTGAAAGAGATGGGCAAAAAAAAATTATTTAAATAATATATGACATTGCCGTGTTATGGATATTTTTCAGGTCCAGTATAGTTTCCGGGGTGAATTTACTATGCGCGTGATGAAATTAATGCTTTTATGTTTGTATCTTTTCCCATGTATTCTTATTGCTTCCGGTTGTGCTTCTGTTCCAGGTCAGAAAGATGATGCCCTTGCATGGGTCGATGGAGAGCCGATCACCAAAGATGATCTCGGATATTCACTCCAGATCGCGCATCGAAGAGAGGACCTCTCAATTACCAAGAAATTCGATATATCGGAATATTTGCAGAAATTGATAGACGACAGATTGATCGTGCAGGAGGGACGACGTATGAACCTTGAAGATTCTCCACTCATCAGGGAGAAGGTCAGGGAATTCGTATTGAGGGAATCGGTCGTTAAACTCTACATTGAGGAGATTACTGACAAGGTTTCTGTTTCCGAGGAAGATGTGACGGATTATTACAGGCAAAACTATGATGTTTTGACACTTAACGTTATCGAGACGGCCGACGAGAAGGAAGCTGAAGAGATATTAAGTGAAATCCGGGATGGCCGCGGGTTTGAGGAATTTGCCGTGGAATATGCCTCTCGTTCGGGAATGAACCCCCGGGAGCTTGTCGTCAAAAGAAAGTCCCTGAAGCCTGTTATTCGGGATGCAGTGTCAGGATTAAACCCCGGGGATATCAGCGGTGTTATAAATACACAGGATAATTACAGCATCTTAAAAGTATTAAGTATACAGGCCGCACCGGATGAGGAGTTGGAAAGCGTCAGGGCTGAAATTGAGAAGGCTCTGAGGGAACAGAAGATTAAAAAACGAAGCGATGAATATCTCGCGGAACTGCGTAATAAATACGAGGTGAAGATCGACCGGGAACTCATGGCCTCGATTGACGACGGATCACATAAAGAATTGTTAAATGACAGCAGGCCTGTTGCAGAGATAAAAGGCATGGCACTTACGGCAGGTGAGTTCGCGACGATGCTGTTGACCAGACCCGGCAAACCGAAAGAGGTGATACTGAACAGCTGGATTGATTTCAAGGTGGTCGATCTGGAAGCCCTTTCCAGAAATTATGATGTTAACACTGATCTGAAAGATAAAGTCCAGCGTTATAAAAATGTTCTCCTAAAAGGCGCGTTTATCAGGGAGGTCATCAACCCGGCCATTCAGATCACGGAAAAGGACGCGGAAGATTATTACATGGCCCATCAGGAGAATTATGCGAAGCCCACAATGTACAGGATACAGCAAATCACGCTGAACTCAAGGGAAGAGGCACAGGATATGCTGAACAGTCTCGAAGGGGGGGCCAATTTCTCCTGGCTTGCAAAGACGAAATCCCGGGATTCATTCGCCGAGGGCGGCGGTGTTATGGAGTGGAAGACCAAAGCGCAATTGCCTGAGCCGGTCAGAGAGATCATCGATGACCTTAAGCAGGGGGATATAGGCCCGATTTTAAATATAGACCAGGAATTTCTGGTATTCAGGCTTATGGAGAAATCAGCAAGGGAGATAGAGCCATTCAATGCCGTCAGGACAGTCGTGTATAATGCTGCATATAAAAAGAAATTTCAGGGGATATATGATTCGTATATTGATAAATTAAGAAAAGATGCCCGGATAGAGCTCAACGATGGGGCTGTCCGCGCCTTTGAAGAAACCTTTAAAAAATAGTAATCTTCTGTCGAGGGGTTATGAGGATGACATCTGGATTAAAAGACATAACTGTCAAAATTTGCTTATTGGCATGCGTATTTATTTTTATGCAGTGCGCTCCTGAATCAAGACCTGTCAGGAAAGGGTTCACACCGAAACCATGCATGGATTGCCACACGGAAACCGAGAGCGAATTTTCTAAACCATACGTACATGATCCTGTGAGCAAACGGGACTGCGAGGCATGTCATCTTCGTCACGGAAGACTTGCTGTTATGACATTTGTAGAGCGGGAAGAGCGGAAACTCTGTTTCATCTGTCACACCAAGATGGCCGCAGAAGTGGAGGGCATGACAAGCGTGCACACAGTCGTGAAAAACGGCAAATGCCTGCCGTGCCATAACGCTCATGCGTCCGAAAATAAGTCTCTCCAGAAAAAGACAGGAAATGAACAGTGCTTTTCGTGTCACGACAAAGCCCCGTTTGAGAGGACCAAACGTCATAAACCTCTTGAGAATGGGTGTCTCACCTGCCATGCCGCACACGGCTCACAGTATGAAAATGATCTTATTAAAGAGGAAGTCGACCTCTGCGTATCGTGCCATAAATCAGACGGAGAAGGTTTCAGGAATGCCCACAGAAGATACCCGGTTGAAAAAGGGAAATGCTCCGGCTGTCACTCATCTCACAGTTCCTCGAACGACAAGTTGCTGCGGGAATCGGTGCATGAGCCGATGAAACTGGGACAATGCAATCAATGCCACAAACCGGAAACGGACCCCGATCCCATGGCTGTTATCGCCGGAGACGGCAGCCTCTGCTATACATGCCATACAAAAGAAGAGAAGGCTTATAAAACGGCATTTATACACCCTCTAACAGCCGAGGGCAAGTGCATGAGCTGCCACAGCCCGCATGCATCAGACTTCCCGGGGGTCACGCTGAAGAACAGGACAGATCTTTGCCTGACATGTCACAAGGAACAACCTAATATAAATGTCAGCAACCTGCATGAACCGATAAAGAAAGACGGCTGCGTTGCCTGCCACAATCCTCATGCTTCGGAGAACAGGTTTTTCCTGAAAGAAGCGGAACAAAAGATATGTTTCACGTGCCACCCCAACGTCAGGGATGAACTGGTAACTGCCTCATATTCGCACAAACCTTTCGTGGATATAGAGTGCTCAAAATGCCATGACTCTCATGGTTCAAACAACCCTGCATTGGTCAAGATGCCTCTGACGGATCTGTGTTATGAATGTCATAAGGATGCTTCTGAAAAGTACTACAAGGCATATGTCCATAAACCTGTCGAAGAAAAACAATGCTCTGTCTGTCACACATCGCATACCTCGAGATACGATAAATTGCTGAAGGATTCGGAATCCAGTCTTTGTATGAAATGCCATGAAAGCATGTATCTTGAAGTTGAGGACGAAGGGACGCATCCGCTGTTCAGGGAGAAAAAATGCGGTACCTGCCACAATCCGCATGCGAGTGATTATATTGCGTCCACGATTATGCCGCCGGACAAGCTTTGCTTCACCTGTCATGAAGCTATAATGGCGGGCATAACCGAGAGTGCCGTAAAGCATCTTCCGGTGGAGGAAGGGAAATGTTCGGAATGTCACAGTCCTCACGGCACAAAGCTCAAGTATCAGTTATTAAACCGCCCTAATGAACTGTGCCTTTCGTGTCATGAAAGGATAATTACCACAACAGCGAGAAAGGGCCACATATATATGGAGAGTGGCGACTGTCTCAGCTGTCATACGTCACATTATTCGGACGCGAAGTACCTGCTAAAGGGGGTTGACCCTGCAATATGTGTTCAATGCCACTCGGTAGACACGGAGAGACTTCTGAAGGTGCACCGGGAATCCGTCAACAAGATAGGCCGCTGCACGAGTTGTCATGAGCCTCATGTGACAGAACAGCCCGGCTTACTTAGACAGATGATGCACGAACCGTTTACCAAGGGAGATTGTGAGGCCTGCCATGTATAGGGAAAAAATACAATATGAAAGATCTAATATGAAAAATAGTGGAGAAGGAAACTTGCCCGATATTATAATCCGCTGCATGAAGTTTGCTGTTTTACTGCTCACGGCCGTTTTTTCCCTCACATTTGGTGGGGCCGCCGACGCGCAGATCAAGCTCAAGACAAAAGTGCCGGATCTTTGTTTCGATTGCCATAAAGAACTGAAAAAGGCCCAGGCGGACAAGTATGTCCATTTCCTGTTTAAGGACGGGAAGTGCATTACCTGTCACGACGCCCACGTCAGCAAGCGAAAAGGCCTGATGGTGGACAAAATAGATTCCATATGCCTTGGATGCCATGACAGTATAAGGAACCTGGTCGAAAGCACCATGATCCATGGCGCCCTCAGGGACAATAATTGCACAGAGTGCCATTCCGCCCATAGTTCGGCCAACAGGTTTCTGCTGACTAAAGAGGAAAAGGGCCTATGCATGAATTGCCATGAAGACTTAAACCGTCAATTCCAGAAACCGGTAATATGCAAGCCTTTTAAGGAGGGTGAATGCTCGTCCTGCCACAATTCGCATGCATCTCCGGTAAACAGTCTCCTGGTTTCCGAGCCTAATAAGCTTTGCAAAAAATGTCATGAACCCAAATGCAGGGCCGGCCAGGTATCGATCGCTGCTGCGGTGCAAGACATGGATTGCACTACGTGTCACTCCGGGCACAGTTCATTTGACAAGGGCCTTCTCGGTCCCTTCGGACATAAGGTTTTTCTGGATAAGAACTGTGAGGAATGCCATAATCCCATAAAATCACAGCGGGACATAAGCACCAAGATCGAAGGGGCGGATTTATGTTTCAAATGCCATAAACGAAACATGTCCAAATATGAATATGTTGAAAATGATATACATGTAAGAGATGCAAAAAATCCTTGCACAGTGTGTCATGACGAGCATGCTTCAAACCAGAAAAATCTTACGAAGAAGGAATCGGATGTCTGCGGCAAGTGCCATGAGAGTACTGAAAGAAGGACACTAGCCATGGAGAGCGCATTGAAATCGGTAGGCTGTGAGCCGATCAAGAACAGGAAGTGTTTTGAATGTCATCTCCCTTCTCACTCCTCCCGAACTCTTAATTACAGGGCAGATGATATTCCTCTATGCGCCAGATGCCACGCGGCCCAGCATAAAATCACTCATCCAGTCGGTATGGATATCAAAGATCCCAGAAACAGCCAGCCGCTGACATGTAATTCGTGTCACAGTATGCATTCCGCGAACGCCGACTTCATGCTTACTCATGACAGAAAAAGGGCACTCTGTATCCAGTGTCATAAGATGTGATGCATGGCCGGCATATACCGTTTTTCAGTCAAAAGTTCGACGGACCCCGGATTGATTTCCAGGCACATTTATTGCATTAAATATAATTTAATATATAAACTAGAGAGGGAGAATTTTGCAGCTTTGAGCAGATTGAAATACCATATATCCCTGCCGGTGATCGTCCTCCTGCTTGCCGTTTTTTCAGCTGAAGTTCCGGCTGTAATTACAGGTCAATGCAGTGAATGCCACACTATGCATAACAGCCAGAACGGTGCTGTCGTGGTTTCGTATGTGTATGGCTCTGAAACGACCGATGCAAAAGATAATCTGCTGGTCGGCACATGTTTAGGCTGCCATGCCCAGGGCACCTCAAGCATGCTGGCAAACGTAAATGGCGTTTCTACTCCCCAGGTTTATCACACAGATTCAACCGGTGATCTGGCAGGCGGCAATTTCGCCTACATACTCGGCACAAAGGGATCGGGAGCATCTGACGCGAAGGGGCATAATGTTATTGATTTCGGCAATACAGAAGATACACTTACATCCCCTCCGGGGCATCACGATCCCGACGGAATAGGTATAAACATTACCTGTGCGGGTATTGCGGGTTGTCACGGGGTCCGTACATCGGCAGGGGGGATATCCGGTTCTCATCACCGGAATGTCGACGGGAAGCTTACAACTGCGGATCAGTCATATAACAGCTTCAGATTTCTGACCGGAGTTAAAGGCCTTGAAGATGCGGACTGGGAGAAAACAAAAAGTGTAACAGACCATAATGAGTACTACGGAGCGAGTACCCCGATGACGTACAGCGGAAATTGCAACATATGCCACAATCCCGCTGGAATCAGACCTTCAAATAATACGATGAGCGGCTTTTGCGGGACCTGTCACAGATACATTCATGTGACAGACTCTATTGGCGGCAGTTCTTCCCCTTTTACGAGGCATCCAACCGACGTTGTTCTGCCGGGAAGCAGCGAGTATGCTGATTATAATGGAGTTGGCAATCCTTACAGCTTCGTGGCGCGCGTGGCCCGGACTACGGTTCCTGATACTCCGGGGGATACTGTTTATCCAGGCACTGACGTGGTTATGTGTCTATCGTGTCATGCCGCGCATGCATCTGACAATGCGGATATTATGAAGTGGAACTATAAAAGTTCAACACTGGCGACTGCAATTTCCGGGTGTAATGTTTGTCACACAGGGAAAAACTAACAGAAATGGGAGAATCTGCAGGAATGAGAAAGCGGTATAACAAAGGGAAAATAAGCATGCCTGGGGACTCATTCAAATATTGCAAAATATTGATAGGGTTATTTCTGATATTTAGTTCTCTTATATTATTCTTAGTTGCTAATTATAAAACAGCAGCTGCAGGCACATACCTAAGTTCCGCTCATGGTAATTCTTCATACGGAGTTAAAAGAAGCGCCACCGGTTTCCCAACGGATTATACAAAAGGCCTGTGCGGACATTGTCATGAGCAGCACGCTTACATTGATGGGGCTGAACCGGAGCCGATAGCCGGGAGCCCGTCTGATTACGGCCTGTTCTACAGCAATTACGTCAGCCAGACCGACAATATATGCTTCCAGTGCCACACGGACATAAGTTCATATCAGTCCGGAGGCCTTGTTAACAGGAGTTACAGCTTCAGGGCAGGAGGGTGGACTTCGGATACGCTTAATGATATCCTGGAGGCCTTTTCATATACATCGCCTGCAACGTCACATAATCTTGGTGATATATCTACTATGATTACCGCAAAGAGCTGGAATTATACCTCTGATTCAAATCCATGTAACGCGTGCCATAATCCTCATGCGGCCCAGGGTGATCCACTTGGTGCTTCGAACAGCGCAAAAAGTTCCGGGACCAGAGGCTGGCCCGTTTCTCGGCCGTCTTTGCACAGCACAGACAATAATACATGGGGCCTGTGGGGAGATGGTTCAGGGGAGAAAATGAGTGATTACGTCGGTGTTCTTACATACCAGGCCCCGTACAGGTATAGTTCTTCTGCAACGTACGAACCTGACGGTTCCACAACGCAGGATGGGTCAAACCTGACGGATTATGCGACCTTCTGCACCGACTGTCATAATACTACCAATACAATCTACAGCACTACTCTTGGGAGAAATCTGAAAACTGTCGACTGGAACGCAGCCAAGCACGGTAAAGGGGCTGCTGTCCTCGATAGTTCTTCCGATATTAGTGCCCCGTATCAGGACGCGCAGTTAGGGAATTATGTGATGGCTTGCACGGATTGTCACGAACCTCACGGTTCATCAAATGTTTTTTTTATCAGGGGGGAGGTCAACGGTGCTGTCCCCGTTACTGTGCTAACGGAAGCAGGGACAAATAACGGTCCGGGCGGCAGATGTAACAGCGAGTGGATTTACCTTTGCGGTAAATGTCACACAAGACTCGGAAGTTCGGATGGACATGCCCATCCTGCATATATCCCTCCTGACACGAGCGGATGTTCTGATGCGATTTGTCATAGTGGTGATGATGGATGTATATACACTTCATGCGGTACCTGTCATTATCATGATTCAGACAGCGCATTTGGAACGCCATATGGCGAGAAACTTTTTTAAAAGGATAAGGGAGGATTAGACGACAATGATTAGAAGATTATTAATAGCAGCAGGCTTATGCTTATGCCTGTTTTTCAGCATTCAGACCGGCTTATCTTCGGCATCGCAAAGTAATCCTGCCACCATGCAGAACCATATTCAGCAGGTAAAAGCAAAGAACCCCACATTGTATCAGGAGATGGTTGACAAGGCAGGAGGTGTTGTTACAAGCTGCTTAAGCTGCCATACTGATATAAATAAAAATACGTCCGGCCGGACAACCTACAAATAAGTGAATACATAAATACCGCGCATTATGACGGTAGCGATCCGTCATTCCCGGAATACATAAGATATATTAGCTTAATATAGTGGATATCAAAACTTGTCTTTATGGCAGGCAACACAGATCTGCAGATTGACCCCTGACAATCTCAGCCTGTATTTCTCGCTGGCGCCCTTTGAACTCGCCCTGTCCCTCGGAATCACTCCACTTTCGTGGGGATTATGACAGGTGGGACATGTAATCTTGCCTTCGTAATTGAGCGGAAGGATAATACCGAATTTCTTTTCTGTTTCCTTCATGTTTTCTATAATTGTGGGGTTTGGTGTGACCAGGTGGTTGGCGTTAATCGGATGAAACTGGCTCTGTTTATAGTGACATCTGAAACATAAAACCTCAAGATTGCCGATCAGTTTGACCTCTTTGAATGTAGAATGTTTTTCATCCGGTTTTTCAGCGTGACAATACAGGCACTTGTCGACAATGATAGCGCCTGCTTCAGTAATCTGGTTATGCGGATCGAGCATTGTGTATTTCTTTTCATCGTGGCATCTGAAACAAAGGGTTGTTCTGCTTACATACGGCGCTCCCCTTAAAAACCTCTGATTGATGGCTTTGTACCGGGGGTTTTTCTTGCATTGCAGGTACATATCATGACACGTGGCACAAGTGACTTTACTGTCTTGCAGAGGGAGGTCCGCAGGTATTTTCTTGGCTTTTTCTGCCGAAGGCACTATATCAACAGGATGAATATATGTCCCGGGAGTATAACCGTGGCACTTGCAGAGTTGGGTGTAATCACCACCGTAAAGAAGGAATTTATCGCCGCCTTCACTGGGGATTTTTTCGTGGCATGCATTGCAGTATTTACCGGAATAGTGAACGTCTGTCTTTTCCGTGAACTCTTCCGTGTTATTATCAGCTGCCTGCGCTGACCTCAATAGTATCGGGAGAATGACCAGGAATATTACTTTAATTACCAACTTATTCATTGCATCGATAATTAACTTCTTCCGCTTACACTCTGTTATTGATTTAATAATTAATCCTAAGGTTCTATAGTTTAGCATAAAACTTATATCCCAACAAGGTCTAATATAAAAAGCGGACAGTCATTATGGACCATTTGATTTGAGTTCGAATTGACTGAAATGAGGATAGTAATTCCCGCTCCACGAGTATAACTGTCGGGGATTTTATAGATGTAAATACGAGACAAATTCAGACGAGGCACTATGGATAAATAGTTATCTTGATCAGGGTGAAATCCCGCATGGATTAGGCTAAATACCCCAGCATCAGCAGCAATATATCAAAATAGTGTCAAATCATCGACTGTTTTTTATGGTACAGAATTTGCTTCTTTTCATATATGCATACGTGATAGCCATCACCCGAGAGGAAACTCGACAGTGGCCGGAAAGACAAAAATATTAATTGTTGATGATGAGGAGCTTATTTGCTGGTCTCTGAAGAAATCATTCGAAAGAAATGATGAGTACGACGTAAGCTGTGCCCACACAGGGGACGATGCCCTGAAAATAATACAAAAAAACCGGTATGATGTAGTCATCACAGACCTGAAGCTGCCGGATGTCGACGGCACTGAATTTATAGCCGCGATCAAGGGATTGATGAAAAATACCCCTGTTATTGTGATATCAGCTTATTTTTCCGATCCCCTCATGGATGATATTTCCAAGTACGATGTTTTCAGCTGTGTCAACAAGCCTTTTGAAATAAGCGATATCATGAGGTACGTCAAGGAAGCTATGGAGCACAGGGACATTAGGACTATTAATCAAAGGCCGCTGTAAAGACCCTGCCTTTTTTGCACATAGAGTAAAATTGAGCATTCATCCTTGAGACCACAGCCTATCTTCTGGCTTTCGACCGAGAATAGGTAACTGACTGAGTATAAATCGATAACAGGGGGGGCTGGCGTGGTTATTCGGTTTATGAGGCGATTCAGATGGAGAGAAACAAAAAG
>JBFLYJ010000579.1:0-2140 GCA_040756635.1 Nitrospirota bacterium | reverse complement strand
TGATACAGTATTTGAGCGGATTTTTTTGCCGGTAGTGAAGACAGGAGGTCTGAACAGGCAAAAGCCTCGGAGTACCGCAGGATGCGGGACGAGAATGAGACGAAAATACTGTATCATGCCTGCTTTGCATTATTATGCATTCACTAAGGTATTGCCATAACTATTTTTAAGCACGCATGTCCACTTCAAATATTTACCGGACACTTATGATCGAATTTATAATACATGATCAGCTGGACCGACATTGACAGGACTACGGCCCGCGCTGCAGGAGATCTCTATCTTAAACCTTAAACGCTTCCCCTCTAACTCAGAACTGCAACGGAATCTGCTTACTTGACCCTTCTGATACTGCCTAACATTAAAACAGCCTGAAGCTGGGTCTTGTCTTTTTTCATCCTTTTCGCATGCAGGTTATTAATTATCTTCTCATATGCTTTCCACGTAATCTCTTTTACCATGGTTGTCAGGTTGTTTTCTTTTACATGCATTTATTTCCCTCCTCGTAATAATATTTCCTTTTATAACGCAATATCGCTGCCAGACCGGAAGTGTATATTTTTTAATAAATCGGGAGACGATGAGAAGACAATAATGTATGGAATGTCCTTCACCTGATGACCTGAAAATAGACAGGCGGTGACACTAATATCCGGCAAAAACAGTCCCTAACTTGCTGTATTCATAAACTTATAATGTCAAGGCAGGTTTAATCCAGCCGCTTCAGACCTGCCTTGCGCGCAGCCATGACCGCTTTTCTGAATTCGCTATTCGTAATCCTTCTGTCCAGCGGGGGATGGCCGGCAGCTTTGTAGCAGGGATAGTACTGTGCCATGATGTTTGTGTATGTATTCGGGGAAATTTCCTCGGCAAGAAACCGCGCCACCTCCTCGGTGCCGGCAAGACCTTCGGGAAGAACAAGGTGTCTCACCAGCAGGCCTCGCAGGGCGATGCCTCTTTCATTGATGACCAGGTCCCCGACCTGCCTGTGCATTTCGCGTATGGCGGCCTTTGCGGTCTCAGGATAGTCCTCAGCCTTTGAATACATTCGCGCCGGCTCAGGATCAGCGTATTTGAAATCCGGCATGTATATGTCGATGATCCCGTCAAGTATTTTTAATGTCTCGAGTGCCTCATATCCCCCGCAGTTATAGACAAGGGGGACTTTCAATCCATTATCGATCGCAATCTCGAGTGATCTTAAGATCATGGGGACTTGATGTGTCGGGGTCACGAAGTTAATATTGTGGCAGCCGTACTCGTTCTGCAGAACGATCATAATGTCCGCCAGGGCGTCAAACGATATCTCTTTTCCTTCACCGAGATGGCTGATTGTCCAGTTCTGGCAGAACAGGCATCCGAGATTACAGCGGCTGAAAAAGATGGTCCCGGACCCCCGACTGCCGACAAGAGGGGCCTCTTCCCCGAAGTGAGGATTAAAGCTGGACACGAGGGGCCTGTCCCCTGTTTTGCAAAATCCTTTATCACCTGAGGTCCTGTCCACTTTACACGCGCGGGGACAAAGCGTGCAGCTCTTCAGTATTGTTTCCGCACGCAGGACTTTTTCTTTAAGCTCTTTTCTGGAGAGTTTAAGGTAGGAGGCTATGAAACCTTTGTCCGCTTTCTGGTCCATTCGATCAGTCCCCCGGCAGAGATCAGCTCCTGCATGAAGGGGGGAATGGGTTTTGCCGTGTACGTCTCGCCTCTGGTGATATTTTTTATAACACCGGCATCAGCGTCCACTTCTATCTCGTCACCCTGGCGTATCTTCGCTGAAGCATCGTCGGATTCAAAAATGGGGAGGCCGATGTTGAAGGAATTCCTGTAAAAAATCCTCGCGAAACTCTTAGCGACCACGGCCTGAATGCCCGCGGCCTTTAGGGCTATAGGCGCGTGCTCTCTTGAAGAGCCGCAGCCGAAGTTTGAATCGGCAATGATCATGTCTCCTGCCTTTACTTTTGAGGGGAAGTCCTTGTCAGCGTCCTCCATCACGTGTTTCGCGAGTTCCGCCGGATCAGACGTATTTAGATAGCGCGCCGGTATTATCGCATCCGTGTCTATATTGTCACCGAACTTCCAGATCCTGCCTTTTAATATCATATTACCTCCAATAGTTTAATACCTGTATCGCTATCTTTCC
>JBFLYJ010000578.1:0-2144 GCA_040756635.1 Nitrospirota bacterium | reverse complement strand
ACCAGCGCCTTTTCATTAATTTCAGGAGCGGACATGCGCATTTGGTCGGAAAAAACCGCGACAGCCTGAATGGCATCGATCTCGGCGACGATGCGGTAATCATCTTCGATTTCATGGAGGTGCTCTCTCAGGAGAGAACAGAGCCTCCGGAGGACCCTGTACTCTTCAAGCTTTTCTTCAGCCCTGTGGGACTCAAGTTCGTTACCCAGGTGCTGTATCGCGTACGGTTCAACATAGACCGTCTCTCCTGTATTTGAGATGTCATGGACAATGCCCGGCACGCTGCCCTTCGAATCTATCTTGACAGGCACGACCCAGCGGTTGTTCCGTTCAGCAAGATAAAAATCCTGAAGGTGCTGCTGGAGGTCCTTCTGCTTTAATATCCCGTCAAGGATCGTCTTTATCTTCTTCTGGCTTGACCTTATGCCCTGACGGATGCGGGAGAGTTCAGGCGACGCCCCGTCGCTGATCTGCCCTTCCCTGTCTATCGAACGCTCAATCGTCTTCTTTATGTTCGGATGGGTCGAGAGCCCGGCAGCTATCGCGCCTATACCGGTGTACTGCGGGTCGTCACCCAGGGTCTTTAAATTTAACGCTGAATAAAAGAGGGGCAGAAACGATCTGAGTTCCATCGGGCTGAGCACCGCGTCGGCCGGTCTTATCCTCTGGAAGAAGGACGAGAAATCATCGAAATGTTCGATCCCGAAGCGCCGTCCCTCGGACATGAACGTCCTGCACTCTGAAATGAGGTCTATCCTGAGACGCGTTTCGGCGGCAGTCTTCAGCGGTCTTATCTTTTGAACAAGGGAACTGCCGGGTACCGTCTCCGCGAAAGCGGCCGCCATCCATAGTATCTTGTCGAATTCAAGAACGCGGTATGTCTGTTCGTCCATAATCCCTGAGTATACCGAAAACCACCTTCAGATTTCTCCTGTCATCGTCTTCGTCCTTCTTGGGAGTCTCAAGTATAAGCGGGACATTTGAAATACGTTCGTCTCCGAGCAGATTTCTGAAACCTTCATTACCGATATAGCCTTTTCCTATATGTTCATGTCTATCGACGCCTGAGCCGAGCGGCCGCTTGGAATCGTTCAGGTGAATAAGTTTCAGTTTATCAAGCCCGACATGTTTTTCTATTTCACCCAGAAGTTTTTCGACTCCTTCGACGGACCTAAGGTCATATCCTGAGGAAAAAGCATGGCAGGTGTCGATACATATACCCCCGATCCGGTCGGAATCGCATAGATTCATAATTTCCGATAGTGCCGCTACTGATGACGTTATGTCACCCTTTTCCCCGGCGGTATTTTCGAGCAGTACGGACGCCCTGTACTGACGTGATCCAGCCGCCTTTAACAGGGCCTTTGCCGCTGCCGCCCTCGCCATTTGTTCGTCCTGTCCGGCCGCACTGCCGGTATGAAGCACGACATACTCGGCGCCTATAGCATCCGCGTTCTCGAGTTCATAGGAAAGGAGGTCAATGGATTTTCTCAGGATGTCGTTTGAAAGGGAAGCAAGATTGATCAGATAAGATACATGGACAAAGACAGGGGAGATATCATATTTCTGCCTGAGAAGCCTGAACCGTTCCGCTTCATCAGGACTGATAAAGCTTTTCTGCCACTGTCTTGGACTGTGGGAAAAAATCTGCATGGTAAGACAGTGAAGCGAGGCAGCGCGTTCCGCTGCCTTTGATATTCCCCCGGCGATCGACGTATGGACCCCTACCCTGGCGGTATTTGTTTTCAGCTTGCCGGACATTTTCACGCGAGCTTATTCGCCTTCAGTCCCGGATGAGGCCCTTCCCCTTCATCTCCTCCAGCATGTGCGCGAATTCATCAGGATATTTCCGCCACAGCAGAATAAGGGCGTCGTAAGGTTCCATCTCTCCTTCCGGATCGACCCGCATCGCGTACCTTCTGAAAAACATGTAATACAGGTCCCGCTGCTTCAGGTCATGATACGCGTCTTCGAAGTCAAATATGATCTTTTGTACTATCAGCGACGCCTCTTCATATGTACCGATATTCATAGGAAATGCTCCTTGCCGCATTAACGGTGCTTTCAAATGTTGCTGCCGATCACGACGTCCGGCATATGGTATGACTGGATAAGATTAACCCGTAATAACCGGATTGTCAAGG
>JBFLYJ010000577.1:0-2147 GCA_040756635.1 Nitrospirota bacterium | reverse complement strand
GAGAAATTCATGAATTATTGTCGCTGAGACACGATCCTGGAACACCGTGTTCGACGGTCAAAAACAGGGCCAAATCAAAGATTGAAGATATCGAGGTGAAGATAAGAACTCTCCAGGGGATGAAAAGGGCACTCGTGAAACTGACCAATGCATGCAGCGGCAAGGGTCCTTTAAAAGGGTGCACGATTCTCGATGTGTTTGAGAAATGAATACGAGATCCGGCGGAGTATAGCCCGGATGAAAGGAGGTGAAAGCAATGTCTGTAAACAACAAAACAGAAAAAGAGATTGAGCAGAAAGAGTCTGAACGTAAGACGAAAAACACTTGCGGCTGTGGATGCATTCTGCCGCAAGTAAAATCAAAGTAGTCTGCTTATCATTCTCATGGAGGGAGATTAATTAAATAATCTCCCTCCTCCAAAATAATTAAGGACAGTGCCTTGTTCAAAGCACCTCAGAAAACTAAAACGTTCTTGCTTTCTTTGATGGAATTGGCCAGGTCCGCTACATTGCTTATGATGACGCCATCCACTATCTCATCTTTGGTCAGTCCTCCCTGGTCAATACATGCCCCGCAGGCCCTCACCTTGACACCTAAGTTCATAAGTTCGGTCAGCTTATTGGCCAAGTTCAGCTCTATCAGTCCTTTAGGCGGATTTTGTCCTTTCTTTGCGGTATAAACAGCTGCGTCAAGCAGAAATACCTCCACTTCCATATCAGCCCCCACAGAACCCACAGCTACCCTTAAACCATTCCACGATCTTATGCTGCTGGGTCCCTCATTAAGAATTATGGTTATCTTGTCCATTTAAATCCTCCTTGCAATTTACAATCTGTTTTCGAATAAGGTTGTTACAAAATCGAGGTTGTAAATAACCAACTTGTTTATCGTTAAATTTTATTTAAACTGAAACAGGGTGCTTGACTATTATATTCTATTTTTCTAATATTATAATGTATGAATGATCTAATGGCAAGAATCGAGATATTGAAACTTGTTGCCCATCCTGCGAGGATAGCCATACTTGAAGAACTTTCCAAAGGTGTAAAATGTGTAACTGATCTGCAGGATTTTCTCGAAATCAGCCAGTCCAATATCTCCCAGCATCTTTCCGCTTTAAGACATGCAGGAGTTATCGATTATTTTGTAGATGGAAGACTCAGGTGCTATTTTCTTAAGAGCCCTTTTGTTCTCGAACTTCTTGGAATAATAAGGAAAGACTACCCCTCTGCATTGGAAGGGCCTGAATGTTGCCCGGTGACCAAAAAAGGTAAATATCCCGGCACTCGTAAGAACTGATATATTTACATCTATCAGATGGCGTCAGCCGTTTAATAATTTCATGTTTATAATTTGCAGAGGAGAGCTAACCGTAACACACCAGATGTTTTAGCCTTTTGAAAGGAGGGAATATGAACAGAAAATTCGTAACAACCTTATTGGTCGTGATGTTATCCATTGCTTTCAGCATGACTGTTCAGGCAGCTGATTATAAGACGCCTGACCAGCTTGTAAAGGAAGCTAAAGCTGCTATTAAAGAAGTCAGTCCTGCTGACCTGAAAAAGATGCTCGACAGCAAAGAAAACGTGATCGTTCTGGACATAAGGGACAGAGACGAATATGAGAAGCAGCGAATTCCCGGATCAATCCATATGTCGCGCGGGCTTGTAGATTTGCATGTAGAGGAGATCATTCCTGACAAGAATGCAAAGATAGTCCTTCTTTGAATATTCGACAAAAGGTCGCCGTTGGCGACCAAAAGCCTCAATGAACTCGGATATGTCAATGCCGTTAACCTCAACGGAGGACTGAAGGCATGGATGGACGCAGGGTATCCGGTTGAGAAAAACAGGAAGGGCTTTTCTATGGAAGATAAATATTAATCTTTTTACTCCTCTGCAGAATTAATTGTTTTGAATTACTGACAAGATTAACAGCGTCAGTTTATAAATATCATGAAGCGCTGTCATTCCCGCGGTCTGTTGAGCGGGAATCCAGAAAAAACAAAGATAGATTCTCGAATCGAGTCTACTCGACGAGTTGATCCGACCGGCTAAAGCCTGTCCCCGAAGGCAGTAATCGGGGAGACTGCCGGATTGACAGACAAAAAGAATTAATGCACAGTCTCTAATTAACTAAAAGGAGGT
>JBFLYJ010000576.1:0-2149 GCA_040756635.1 Nitrospirota bacterium | reverse complement strand
CTGCGGATAGTAATCCGCTTTTGCCTCCCCGATTTTGCTCCTGTAAATGTTGATGGTATTTGCGGACGCGGTAATATTAGGATGTTTTTGGAGGGCAATCTCGATACACCTTTCTATGGTCAGCAGGTCACTATTCTTTATGATCTCTTCCGCGACTGCTGTTAAAGGGATGAGAACAGAAAAAATGACTGCCATGATCAGTTTCACGTTTGATACCTTCCGGTTTTCAGGGCCTTATTCGGCATGAGCGGCCTTCTTCCGGCCGGAAAAAATTCTCATGGTCCGTTCCTGCAACCTGTCCATATAGTAATAAACCACTGGGGTTATGTATAACGTAAGGAGCTGTGAAACGACAAGTCCTCCCACGACCGCTAAGCCCAGTGAGCGCCGTGAGGCCCCGCTTGCTCCGATACCTATCGCGATAGGCAGTGTGCCCATTAGTGCCGCCATGGTGGTCATCATGATCGGTCTGAAACGTACGATGGCCCCTTCATGAATGGCATCAAGGGGACTCTTCTCTCTTTCACGCTGAGCCACAAGTGCGAAGTCTATCATCATGATCGCGTTTTTCTTCACTATACCGACCAGCATGATGATCCCGACAAATGAGTAAAGATTAAGGTCCATGCCGAATATGAGCAGCGTAATAAGCGCTCCGAACCCCGCGGCCGGCAGTCCTGAAAGGATGGTCAGAGGGTGAATGTAACTTTCATAAAGGATGCCTAGCACGATATATATAACTACAATTGCGAGCATGAGGAGTACGGCCAGACCTTTTGTGGATGCCTGATATACCTGCGCGGTCCCTTGGAATCCGGTAGTGACCGAGGCAGGCAGCATCTTCGCTTCTTTCTCAATGGCCGCCACAGCGTCTCCCAGCGGGGTCCCGGGTTTAAGATTGAAGGAGATGGTGACAGCCGTTATCTGTCCGAGGTGATTGACGGACAGCAGTCCGAGTCCCCTGGTTATTTTCGCGAGTGACGAAAGAGGCACCATCTGTCCCGTGTTTGAACGGACGTAGAGAAGACCGAGCGCAGACGGGTCCATCTGGTACCGGGGTTCTAGTTCCATAATTACCCTGTACTGGTTTGTCGGGGAATATATAGTAGAGACCTGACGTGAGCCGTATGCTGAATAGAGCGTGTCCTCGATCTGCTGTGCGGTCACCCCGAGCGCGGCGGCACGGTCGCGGTCGACTTCCAGATTTACCTGCGGGTTTCTGATCTGGAGGTCGCTTGTCACGTCCTGCAGCATCGGCAGGCCGCGCAGTTTTGTCTCAAAAGCTGAGGCGTTAGCATAAAGTTCCTCTGTATCAGGGCTCTGCAGGACAAACTGGTACTGCGCCTTCGAAATAGTCGCCTCCAGGCGGATAGGGGGAGGGTTCTGCATAAACATGAAGATGCCGGGTACACCCATGACCTTCGGCCTGAGATTCTGGATGATCTGGTCAGCGTTCATGCTGCGCTCCTCGCGCGGTTTAAGTTTCAGAAACATGAAGCCGCCGTTTGAAGCGACCCTTGAGCCGCCAGCCCCGACTGCCGACATAAACGCTTCCACGTTGGGGTCCTGGAACACGATGTCTACCAGTTTCATCTGGTTTCTTTTCATCTCCTCAAAGGAAGCGCCCTGCGCGCCTTCGGTGATGCCGAAGATCCCGCCGATGTCATCCGAAGGAAGCAGACCTGTGGGCATAAAGGTGAAAAGCCAGACTGTGGCCACAGTCATGAGCAGGGTCACAAAGATCGTGGTCCGGCGAAAGTTGAGCACGGTCGTGAGCGTCTTTTCATAGAGGCCGCGCATGCCGTCAAAGAAACCTTCCATAATATTGTAAAGCCGTCCGTGGCTGACGTCGGAATGGGGCCTTAGGAAGCGGCTGCTCAGCATGGGAGTAAGTGTCAGGGACACCGCGCCCGATATGAGAATAGCAAAAGAGATCGTCACCGCGAACTCATGGAGCATCCTCCCAAGCATTCCACCCATGAAAAGCACAGGTATAAAGACAGCCACCAGTGAAATGGTCATGGAGATAATAGTGAACCCTATTTCCTTTGATCCCCTGAATGCCGCTTCCATGGGTTTTTCCCCCTGCTCCATGTGACGGACGATATTTTCGAGCATTACGATCGCGTCATCCACGACAAACCCGACC
>JBFLYJ010000575.1:0-2153 GCA_040756635.1 Nitrospirota bacterium | reverse complement strand
GACACCAAACGCGACAAAAAGCCCTCACCCGGCAAGAAACAGGCTGCCGCCGGCAGGGACAGGGATTTCAGCCAGATAATACACGACATGTCGTCAAAGTACGATATAGAGCCTTCCCTGATAAGGGCCGTAATCACCGTGGAATCCAACTGGAATTACAACGCGGTCTCAAATAAAGGCGCCATGGGACTTATGCAGCTCATGCCCTCCACAGCAAAAGACATGGACGTGGACAATCCTTTCAACCCGGAGGAAAATATCGAAGGCGGCACAAAGTATCTGCGTTTCCTTCTCGACAAGTTCAATGACCTGCCGCTGGCCCTTGCAGCCTACAACGCAGGGCCTAAAACCGTCGAATATTACGGACGAGTGCCCTCCATCACCGAGACAGAGCAATACGTCAGGAAGGTGCTGTCGCTTTACAACGGGAAATCCTCCGAAAGCAGGTCAACAAGGATTTACAAAGTCACATTGGATGACGGAACCGTACTTTTTACAAATACCCCCTTCGCCTATCAAAACTTCAAGGTCTCAAACTTTTAGTCTTCCTGAGCAAAACAACCGCAGACGACCGCAGAGAACATTTACGCTTTCATGTATAATATCCCTCTAATTTATTTCTCTGTGCGCTCTGTGGTTTAATAGATAACGATGATTGATAAAAACATCCTTCGTGAAAAAATATTAAAGCTCAAAAAAGAAAGAAACGCGATTATCCTCGCGCACAATTACCAGAGGGAAGAAGTGCAGGATATCGCGGATTATACAGGCGACTCGCTTGAGCTTTCCCGCACGGCGGCTTCAATTGACTGCGATGTGATTGTATTTTGCGGCGTAAATTTCATGGCCGAAAGCGCCTCAATCCTGTCACCGGACAAAATCGTGCTGCTTCCGGAAATCAACGCAGGCTGCCCGATGGCAGATATGATAACAGCAGGAAGCGCGCGTAACCTGAGGACCCAGTTCCCCGGGTATCAATACACCGGTGGATTCAGATACCCGACGGACTTCACATTGAGAGACATTAAAAACCTCCATCCCGGCGTCCCTGTTGTTGCGTATGTAAATACCACCGCGGATGTAAAGGCTGAAAGCGATATCTGCTGCACCTCTGCAAATGGAGTAAAGATAGTAGAATCCCTTGACAGCGACAGGGTGATATGCGTGCCCGACAGGAACCTTTCCGCCTGGATCGCAAAGAACACAAAGAAAGAGGTAATCGCATGGGACGGCTTCTGCCACGTGCATGACCGCATAACCCCCCAGGACGTGGAGAGGGCCCGTCGTGAACATCCGCGCGCGGTGCTGCTTGCACATCCGGAGTGCAGGATAGAAATCTGCGAAATGGCGGATCATGTAACGAGCACCTCCGGCATGCTCAGGTTTGCGAAGGCGTCTGATGCAAAGGAATTCATCATAGGCACGGAAACCGGGATTCTTTACAGGCTGATTAAGGACAACCCGGACAAGGCCTTCTATCCCTTAAGAAAAGACATGGTTTGTCCGAATATGAAGAAGACGACGCTCAACAGTGTATTTCATGCTTTGGAAACCATGACATATAAAATAAAGGTTCCTGAAGAAATAAGAGTCCCTGCAAAGAGGGCTCTTGACAGGATGCTGGAGGTTAAGTAGTGACTTAAGGGGGACATTATGCTTAAAAGATTAATCAACTTCATCACATTTGTTGACCTTCCCATAAGAAAAAAATTTACCCTCTTCTCCCTCGGCGTTCTCTTCTGGTTTGTTGCCATGTTCAGTATAAGCATTGCGGTAAACCTGAATATCACCGATAAAACAGACGGCATTGTCAGCAGGATTATCCCCCATGACAGAGCTGTACAGAAAATTACAAGAAAAATCCAGGGACTGAATATAGACGCGATTGAGATAACAACAATACATGACGCAAAGACCCTCGAACAGAAAATAGACACTGTACGTACCAGGCTTTCAGACATTAGGGCCTCTATTTCGGCTTTGACAGAGGGGGGACTGATTCACGATATCAACAGAAACACCAACCAGGTGATAGAATCCTTTATTGTTTCTCCTCTGACTGAAACCGATAACGACGGGAAATACGCCGTTGAGCTTCTCCCCCTGGTAAACGCCATGGATGCCCATCTGAAGGAGATCGCAGATATTAAAAC
>JBFLYJ010000574.1:0-2156 GCA_040756635.1 Nitrospirota bacterium | reverse complement strand
CCATGTGGAAAGTTTCAATGCTGTAGCCTGGCATCCTTACCATTATTGTCTGGTGAATATGCTTGAGCGGTACTGTCTCTTTTTGAAGAAACAAAAGGCAAGAGGTGACGTAATAGCAGAAAGCCGTGGAAAAACTGAAGACTTTGAACTTAAAAAAGTGTACTCAACCCTTTATACGAAAGGCACCCGATTAAAATCAGAGAAATTCTTTCAACAGTACCTTACATCAAAAGAAATAAAAATCAAGCCGAAGACAAAAAATGTTGCAGGACTCCAGTTGTCAGATCTTCTTTCACATCCGTTGAAGAAGTATACGCTGTTCCGAAGAAACATTTTGCATGAGCCTGATGAAACAGTTCATTGGCTTAAAATTGTAGGTGTTGTTATGGACAAGCTGGATCGCCGGGAAAAAGATGGGAGAATAGAAGGGTATGGGCTCGTATTCATCTGAAATGAAAAAGCCGGCTTTCACCGGCTCTCCACGCTGGCCCATTCGGACCATCCACCTCCAGCAAGCTGGATTATTTTTAGTAAACATGATTCGTTTCCGAGTGTCAAGAATTATTTTCAGAAATGGGCTTTCGAGCCTCCGAGCGCTGTATGGTCGATAAAGCAAACCATTAAGTCTTGCTGGAACAGGCTGGTAAAATGGTGTCGATATAACATGTTAGATTAAAACGATAATTTGTGATTATGCGAAAAGAAGGCCTGAACTTTGAATAAATTGCCATTATTTTGTAACATCTTGATATATATGAAAAAGAGAGGAGAGGCATGCCTTTTCCAGTCATAGTCAAAACGCTGGCTGAACAGAAGCTCACGGCGTACTGCAAAAAAAAATCGCCTGGGCATCTTGCTCATGAACTGCGGGTTGCATACGAAATTAGGGGAAATTCAGTCACCATTTTCGAGCAGCGGGCTCCCTGGCGGCCTGAGATGAGCGAATGGACGTCCATGCCTGTGGCGCAAGTCAGGTTCGATCAGAAGACAGGGACCTGGACGCTCTATTGCGCGGACAGAAACGGAAAATGGCACAGATATGAGGGTAAGCAGCCGTCAAAAGATATAGGGGATTTGTTATCGGAAATCGACCGGGATCCGACCGGAATATTCTGGGGGTAGGTGATATCGATTATGGCAGGAAAGGCCAGGCAGAATGCCTTGACGAAAAAACAGCAGGCACTTCAGAGAAAAATTCTCACTGACGATGAAATCAGGGTCTTTTCCCGTTATATGCGGGAATCCATGGGACCGGGTTTGGCCGCTCTTTTGGATGAGCATAGCCTCAGCATGGAAGACACCCTCCGGTTTCGGTCTCTTTCGGCTCGTATGGTGGAAGCACGCACAGAAAAAGGTATGACTCTGAAGGATCTGGCAAGGTCTCTTAAGGTGCCGAAGTACAAGGTTGATTATATCGAGAGGGTGAGCGTGAAGAATATCGATCCCGGCATCCTCTGCAGGTATGTCGAAGCACTGGGCCTTCGTACCTGGTTCGGCCGATGGAAAAGGCTGAATTCCGAATTGGCAGCACGCATGGGGTTGATGCCTCCCCAGAAGCCCGGGAAGTCATGACCAGCACCATTTCTGATACCGTAAAAAAAGAGATCGAAAAACTGGTCGGAGATCTGAACTATCACTGCTACCGGTATTATGTACTCGATGCGCCCGAGATATCGGATGCCGAGTATGACCGCCGGTCTCGCCATCTGAAGGATCTGGAGGAGAAGTACGGATATGTCCTGCCCGACTCCCCGACTCAGAGGATCGGCGCTGCGCCGCTGGACAGGTTCGAAAAGGTCCGCCACGCAGAACCGATGCTCTCCCTGGACAATGCCTTCGACATAGCTGAGATGAGGGAATTCGACAAGAGGGTCAGGAAACTGCTCGGTACGGATGAAGAGGTCGAGTACACGGTGGAACCGAAATATGACGGGATCGCAATGGAATTGACCTACAGGAACGGTGTCCTTTTCAGGGCTTCGACGCGGGGGGACGGATACGAAGGCGAGGACGTGACCCAGAATATCAGGACGATCAGGTCAGTGCCTTTGCGGATCGAGGGTGAGACCATACCCGGGGAGATCGATATCCGCGGCGAGGTATATATGCATGTCGATGAGTTCGAGAAACTCAACAGGCAGCGTGAGGAGAAGGGA
>JBFLYJ010000573.1:0-2156 GCA_040756635.1 Nitrospirota bacterium | reverse complement strand
CACTGCGCCACGAATCTTGACTACGGCCTGCCGGTCGTGAAGAACGTGCATTGATATCCATTTCACGTAAAGGGACAGCCATTCGGCAAGAGCGACCAGTTCGACGAGCATTATTCCTTTGTAAGCAACGCTCACAGAAATATGTGCGGGAGACCTGACAACCCATTTGTGCATAACGGAATTGATCTGAGCGAGTATATTTATTCTGAGGACAAGGAGGATTATTTCCTTTTTATGGGTAAGCTGGACTGGAACGCGAAGGGCCTTGAGTTCGCGCTCCTGGTAGCGATAGAGATGAAATTGAAGCTTCTTCTCGCGGGGGACTTTATGTACCCGGACAGTTATGAAAAGCATATTAAGAAATATATGAACGATGACATAAAATATGTCGGCCCTGTCGGCGGCAGGGTAAAAGCGGAACTGCTTGCCGGAGCAAAAGGTCTGCTGTCACCCGTGAGATGGCCTGAACCTTTCGGCCTGGTCGTCACTGAGGCCCTTGCCAGCGGTACGCCCGTAATTACGACCACGGAAGGCGCCATGCCGGAGATCATGGTGCAGGGCGAGACAGGGTTTATGTGCAATACTGTCGGAGAGCTTAAGCAGGGGGTGAATATGATAGACTCAATTGATCCTAAGAAATGCCGGCAGCGGGTGGAGGAGCATTTCACTTCCCGGAGGATGTGCCTCGACTATTTAAATCTGTATGAACGGAAGATCATCGATTACAAAGGTCATATCTGTCCATAAAAGAGTCATTAAAGAGGCGGAACACTGAATCAGTATTTAAATTAAATAGAAAAGATAGAAAATTAAAAATATGGAGAAGAGAATAATTATATAGTCATGTTCCTTATCTTTGATTCTTTATCTCCTTCCAAATATATTGGACGGAAATGGCGCAGGATATAAACTATGTCTTTGATTCCAGATACGCGGCGTATCTTCTGACATTGTCCTTCATCATCTCCAGCACTATATCACGGTCTGCAACAATTCCATGCTTCTTTCTGTATGTGTCCATGATAGAATCTACTGCCCGTTCCCAATCCTTGCCTGTCGCTGCCTTTGGTCCTGTTGAGTGCATGCCGCGACGGTTTATGAAGAAGGGTTCGGGTATCTTGATGCAGCGATTTTTCTCCCACATCCGCAGGTAGTAATCGAAGTCCTCACCTGTATCGATCCCTTCGTTGAAGCTGATTTCATCCACCGCTCTGGTCCTTACAAAGTGCCCCATCTGGATTGTATAGTATGGGTCGAACATCAGGAAGTCTCTGAAATTCTCTATCAGGAACACCTGGGGATTTCGAAGGCCCACGGCGTGTGAGCCGGGCAGGATTTCCAGTATGGTCCCCCATATCGCGTCATATTCTCCAAGGTACTTGCCGGCAAGCTCGAACGCGTCGGGAAGCATAATGTCGTCGGAATCGAGAAAGAATATCCAGTCGTATCCCCCGGAAGAGGCCATTGCTATCCCCCTGTTGCGGGCGGCGGAGCGGCCGAGTTTCCCTGATGTATCATCAACCGGAACGATTGATATCTCATTGAATGGGCCTATGGAATGCTTTATTGCCGATTCAACCGAGTTCCTGCATTCATCGTAGAGTTTTTCATGACCAGGTCCTATTGGTGTGATGACTGAGCATTTCATGATGTATATATTATTTTACACCGATTAATAAATTGTCGCATTTCCTGAGACGGAAGCTCTCTTGATTAACATGGTCATTTGACACTGCAGGAATGTCCCGGAAAATGATGATAATCCCGCGTGATCATAAGGGTAAGCGTTATTCCTCAATGTTAATTTCTCGCAAGTCGCAATGCATTATCTGATATAATTATCTTGTTGTATTAAACCTTACTGAATACCTTTTTTGTCATGTCTTTATTGGGTTGTTTGTTGCGGAGTTATTAATAAAGTTGTATAAGCAACAATTTTCTTAGGACTGACATGTTTGCTAATCTAAAAAAATCGTCCTTGACCAGACAGGCCCTGGTCGGCATGGCGGTGCGCATAGCTCTAATCATTGTTATTGCCACAGGCGTCAGTTACTGGCATATGTTTAATACCCTGCGCACTTCCATTCTCAGGGACCTGACCGACTACGTAGACCTGCGCAGCAAAGCTGAGAGCGAACAGTTCCTGCTGGCTGAAC
>JBFLYJ010000572.1:0-2163 GCA_040756635.1 Nitrospirota bacterium | reverse complement strand
ATGAGCTCGCCGCTGCCCTTCATTTTGGCCGCTTCTATGAAAATAATGGCGCCGCCCACCTCGGTCCACACAAGCCCTGTTGTTACCCCTACCCTGTTCTTTTCGTCGGCAACCTCGTAGTAATACTTCCTGGGGCCGAGGAACTTTTCAACCAGATCAGGGGTCACCGTTTTTACCTCACCGGAGTTCCTGCGATTAACGAAATCCGTTGCTATCTTGCGGCACACAGTGGCGATTTGCCTTTCGAGGTTTCTGATTCCCGCTTCGCGCGTATATTCGTGGATGATCTTGGTCACCGCTTCCGCGGAAAATACAGGCGGATGGTCTGACAGACCTTTTTCATGTATCTGTTTGGGCACCATATAACGCATCGCAATCTCACGCTTCTCGTCCTCGGTGTATCCGGAGAACTCTATCACTTCCATTCTGTCCCTCAGGGCATCCTGCATATTGTCGGCGATATTTGCGGTCGCTATGAACATAACGCTCGAGAGGTTGAACGGGACATCAAGATAGTGGTCGATAAATGTACGGTTCTGCTCCGGGTCAAGCACCTCCAGCAGGGCCGAAGAGGGATCGCCCTTGAAATCGCGACCTATTTTGTCCATCTCATCCAGCATCAGCACCGGATTAAATACACCCGCCCGGTGTATCTCGTCTATAATACGCCCCGGCATCGCGCCGGCGTAAGTCCTCCTGTGTCCGACGATCTCCGCCTCATCTTTCATGCCGCCCACCGAAATCCTGGCAAACTTTCTTCCAAGGGCATCGGCTATCGCCCTGCCCAGGGAAGTCTTCCCGGTTCCGGGCGGACCGGCAAAACAGAGGACCGAACCTTTCGTGGACATCGTTGCCGATTTTTTTTCGAGCGCCTGCTGTACGGTGGACTTGACATCTTCAAGTTTGAAAGGCTTTTTAAGATAATGAAACGCCCCTTTCTTTATGGCCTCTATCGCGGAATCGACCGAGGCATAACCCGTTATCATGACGGCCTGTATCTCCGCGTTTCTGTTCTTTGCCTTTTCAATGACTTTAAGTCCGTCGACCTCTTTCATCTTCAGGTCCGTCATTACAAGATCGAAATCCGCGGCATCAAGCTTTCTCAGCGCCTCGGCTCCGTTATTGGCGGTAACTACGGAATACCCCTCTTTCTGCAGGTAACGCTCAAGGTTCTTTACGACGATCTCCTCATCGTCCACAACAAGTATCCTGGATTTCTTGTTCCTGACCAGTATCTTGACAGACAAATGCTCGATGATCCTTTCCTTAATTTCTCTGAGACCGTAATGCCTCTCGTTCAGGATTTTTTCAGCCCGGTCAAGATCAAGATTGTCCTCTGTCTTTTTGTCCCATGGAAGTCCGACAAGGTAGTCTATATAAGTAAGCCCGATAGTATATTCAGCAGTGCTCGGGCTTATCTTGGAAAGCATCTCCAGCTCCTTGCTGGCGATGTTCTGGACGCCGGCAGGCATTCTGGCTGAGGCGATCGTCTGTCTTAGCTCTTCAATGGTCTCGGACTGGATCTGTTCATCAGATTTCTTAAAAAAACCCATGTAAGTATATATCCTCTGTTTCTGAATGCCCCGTTCTGAAAACAGGATAACGCATAAGTTTCATGTCGTTAATGAATCAAACTTAGACCCCATCAGTATAACAAATTTTTGGGGCGGCCTGCGGCAGTGTAATAGAAAATTGTCGCAGACTAAGTTGTCTATTACCTGTAATTCTTTGGTAATTTGGCAACCGGACAATGATGGAAACAGTAGTGATGTACAATGTTGCAACTTGTAACTTCGAACTATTCTTTGCAACAATTCTATAACTACCTGTAAATTAGAGCAATTATCGTTATTAATTAATTTTGTGTTGCAAAGAGAAACATATCGGCAAGAGTCATATAACAGCCCACCCTACGAATTCAACGTAAATACAGCAGGTTTCGCAGTCCATTTGCACTGGCATAAAACTTGATAATATAAAAAATATACAGGCAATAAAATAAACCTTGATAACGGAGGGATTATGAAAAATTTACTTAAGAAGTTCGAAAACATCTATGCAGCGGCAGCGTTTGCAGAATCGGGCGAGCATGAAACGGCAAAAGAAATTTACAGGGATGAAATAAGGGATCAGAAGAGAGAACGTCCGTCTCAGAGGCCTCGC
>JBFLYJ010000571.1:0-2163 GCA_040756635.1 Nitrospirota bacterium | reverse complement strand
TGACTAATTCCAGGCTTGAGGACATCAGTGATCCGCTGACCGCAAAAAGTATTGCCTGCGTTCACCTGGCCGACCATATATGTAAATTTCTCGGCATAGGATACAGGGATGCTGATGAAAAGATTGTTTTGCATGAGCTGAAGTCCGCTGTTTATCTTAATCTTGGAAAAGATATGTTAGATAAAATGACCAAAGAAATCAGTGAAACTTATAACGCTGAAAAATCGGTCTTTGAGTAGACAAGCATTTCTGCTTTAACGGTCGTGTGACCACTTTTTGACGTCAGTCTCTTTATTCTTTTAATACCGCTGTTACGCGGCGGGGCCGTTTATCAATTCTGTAACCTTCGGTATCCCCCTTTCGGTGATTATTAATATTCGTACCCGAAATTATATCTATCCACCACAAACAGAGCATCATCACTAATTCACAGATTATGAAGAAGTAGTCCCAGGTGCCCTCCCTGTCAGATTCGGGAAGTAGACATGCTCAAAACATTATTTTAATTACAGAGCTAAACCCCCAGCTTAGCTGGGGGTTTAGCTCTGTAATTAAATGGACGACAGGGACGTATGAGGTCGGGGCGAACAGCCATCTCGGACATGCCGAGGTTGAGTTATCACATACGGAAAAAAGGTTTGATGCAAAGGATGATGATGTTATCTATGACACATACGGACCGAGCGTTTATCATATGTCGGGAGGCACATTCCCGCATCATCAGGTGCCTGAACTCACAGGGTCTGCAAACACCATAAAGGTGCATTCCAACTACAATGAAAGAATTGTCGCGTCAGCGACCTTTTCACTGAAGGAAAGGAAAAACAAAACGAGCGGGACCACAGCGGACACATTTCGTGCCGCAGGCAGCCTTCAATGGACCCCCCTGGAGAGACTCTCTTTGTTCATCAATTATTATCATGCTGATACGGAAACGGACAACCCCGGCACTGCATCCATTACCGACATAAATGGTCTTGTGACCACATACCCCGGGACGGTAAGGCCCTCTGTCTCAAAGACAACGGACGCGGTATCTTTAACCGGGAGATACAATCCTGAACCTGGGGTGACGCTGAAAGCATCTTATTTATTGGAAAACACAGAGAGGGAAAACGCAGAGGACTGGAACCTGAATGAATCAACCAGGAAAGGCAAGCTGACATTATCAGCAGCGTTGCGTGTAATCAAGGGATTGGAGCTTAAGACAGAGTACGTTCGTAAAGCGGTAATCAATCCGTCATACAGTACAGAGCCTGATAATTCGGACCGGGGGACCGCTTCAGTCACAATTACGCCTTTGCCGGGAGTAAGTCTGTTTGTTCATTACAGCATCATGAGGGAAAAGAGGGAGGACCTGAACTTCGAGACTACAGCGGACGCGAAGAACAGGAACACAAAGACTGATAACCTGATGGGATACGGTATGTTCCGTCTGATGGATAATCTTTTGATGACCGCCGGGTACGCCCGGATGCATTACCGCGTCAGGCAGGACGTCGTCTACGGTGACGTGCCGGTGATTGACAGGGACGTTGAATACAAGGACCTGGCGCATGTTTATTCGGCGTCGCTTGATTATGTGCCGGTTGAAAAACTTTATCTGCTTGCAATGATCTCGCATGTAAGAAGCGCTGGAGACTTCTATCCAGGCAGCGCGGACCTTCTGAGCCCAGTCTCGGTATCTTCATTCAGCAGGCAGAAAATCAGGGAGACTGTGTACAACTTCTCAGGAGACACTGAATGTACGGACAATCTTTCCTGCGGACTAGAATTCAGGTACAGTGAAACAACCGATGCTATTGATAATGTTGACGACAGCAATCCTGACGGTCACGCATATTTAGTTATGCTTAAATTCAAGAAGAAGCTGGAGTGATACCTTGTTGAAAAGACATCTTGTATATATAACAGTTGCGGTGATATTAACGGTTTTTCATCAACCGGTGTTCGCTAAATCAGTAGGTGTGATCATGACGGCGGATGTAGAATATTACAGAAACATACATAAGGCATTTACAGAGAGCATGGGGAAGGATGTCGAAATAGTCCTACAGAAACCTACTGCTGACCCTATGTCGTGGACCAATGCGGCGCGTAAGCTCACCGGTTTAGGCGCTAAAGTAATTGTGTGTTACGGCGCACCGGCCGCTCTGACCGTAA
>JBFLYJ010000570.1:0-2178 GCA_040756635.1 Nitrospirota bacterium | reverse complement strand
TAAGTGTGACCCTATTTGAGAAAAATCCCATATTGCAAGCACTTACACCGACTGACTATAATGACAATGAGGATGATCTTCGTAGACAGTTGATTTTATTCGATTAACGTTGGGACAGGCGTGATATGATATCAAGATCTAACATGTTGAGACGTGTGCAAAACGCATATGTCAAGATAAACAATTCAATGTATCGATACGGCATACGGTCGACTGAGAAGCTGTCTCTGCCTGACTTTTTGGGAATCGGGATTGATAAGGCGGGTACAACATGGCTGTATGAGAACCTGGATAAACATAAGGATATTTTTGTCAGCCGGCAGAAAGAATTGAACTATTTCGATGTGAATATTGCCACAAGAAGTCTTATGTCTTACTCTGATAATTTCAAAGACGGTGCAAACAAGGTGAAGGGCGAGATAACCCCGGGGTATGCATATATCCCTGTCTCCTGCATACGTTTTATTAGAGATATTATACCGCGCGTGCGCTTAATTTTCCTGATACGAAATCCCGTAGAGCAACAGTGGTCATTTGCTGTCCATCAGCTCGCGCGTAAATATGGAACAGCAGTTTCAGATGTGCCCGAATACAAGTTTTTTGAATTATTCAAGAAAAACTCTTTTTATCGGATAGGCGGCTATATGGGAATTCTGAACAGATGGTTGTCCCAGTTTTCTACCGAACAACTTTACATTGGTTTCTATGACGACATAAGGAAGCAGCCGAGGAGGTTACTGACCGAAGTCTTTAACCATATCGGCGTCTCAAGCGAGATAGACTGGAATTTGCTGCCTTACGACAAAATAATAGTGCCCCCGGCGGGTCCTCAATATCGTGGACTTGATGGGGGAAGAGGAGTCGTAGATCCTAAACACCGCAGCTCGGTTTCCTTTATGCCCGATAAGTATCGCACCTTTCTGGAAGAAGTCTACGATGATGATATTAGAGCGCTTCGAGAAATGTTTGGGGAGAAATGTTCAGACTGGACGCACTCTTAGCAATATCACGACTTCTCTGTCGCACCATTGCCGTTGGAACCCACGTGCATTTTCAGAATGCAGAATGCTGTAACGGAGAAGATTAGTGGATTATGAGAGAAAGACCTAAAAAGCATGGAGAAGCACGTTGACGAGCCCAAAAGTCAGTGTGTGCATTCCCGTATATAATGGCAGCCCATATATTGCCGAAGCTGTCGGCTCAGTACTGGCGCAGACATACGGTAATTTTGAGCTTCTTATCTGCGATAACTGTTCGACCGATGACACCAAAGATATTGTATGCACCTTCAAAGATCAGAGGATACAATATGTTCGTAATACCCGGAATTTAGGGCTCGTGGGCAATGCCAATCGCTGTCTCGGTCTGGCTAAGGGAGAGTATATCTGCATATTTCATCATGATGATGTTATGTTGCCGGATAATCTCGAACGCAAAATCGCATTGCTTGACGAAAATGCAAGGGTGGGGCTTGTTCATTCGAACATAATGCTCATTGATACCGAAGGAAAAATTGTTTCGCAAAACATCTGGAATAAGGACTCGACGAGGGATTATATTGAAGAGGGTTCGGCGGTTTTTAAAAAATTTCTTGAATATCTGCCTTTCGGGTCTAGCATTTTCATTGGTGCAGTGATGGCAAGAAGATCCTGTTATGACCGCCTGGGCGGGTTCAGCCCCGAACTCATTCATTGCAACGATAGTGAGATGTGGATGCGCATGATGCTCCATTATGATGTGGCATGCATTGCTGATCCACTCGTAAAATACCGTGTCCATCCAATCAGCACATCGAGCAGTTGGGGCAATTATACCAGTCTGCCCTATTTGAGGGAGCATTATCATGCTGCAAGGATGATTTTTGACAATTACGGAGAAAATATGCTTCATGCAAATGTTTTGCTGCGGCAGGTTTCGTTGTCATTTGCGAGACGGGCACTGCGTCTGTCGCGCAATAAATTCGGACATGGTGATTTTGCTGAGGGAAAAGCTTTTCTGAAAGAGTCAATACATTTCAGCAGTAAGATCATTAAGGAACTTACTTTCTGGATAACTCTTACGAAGTTCCTTATCAGACCTTCCGGTGTAAGGTTCTGCCAGGCCATAAAAAAACACATCGGATATACAGCATAAAAAAATGGTTTTTAGTGAAGCTCCCCGCCCCTTGAGGCGGGGAGC
>JBFLYJ010000057.1:0-11598 GCA_040756635.1 Nitrospirota bacterium | reverse complement strand
AGTTCAAGGGCATTCAGTGCCTTTCTCGCATCACCCTCTGAATAAGCAGAGATGAATTCCGCGGCATCAGGTTCCAGTGTAATACCGGATTCTCCATGCCCCCGATCTCTGTCCTTCATTGCCCTGTCCAGGAGGGTCTTGATCTCGGTCTCACTTAAAGGATTGAACTGAAAGATCATGGATCTTGAAGACAGGGCCGGAATTATGGAAAAGAACGGGTTCTGGGTGGATGCCCCTATCAGCGTGACCGTGCCGCTCTCAACGTCAGGCAGAAGGGCATCCTGCTGGAGCTTGTTGAACCTGTGGATTTCGTCTATAAAAAGAATCGCCCTGTTAACATCTTTTGCACTTTTCAATGCATCTTTGATATCCGACACTCCCGAGATGACAGCATTTAATGATAAAAAGAGTGCCTTGGTTTTCCTGGCTATGATATGTGCGAGAGCGGTCTTTCCGCTGCCGGGCGGACCATAGAGTATGAGCGAGACTATGGAGTCCCTTTCAATGGCTTCCCGCAGGGGTTTCCCGTGACCGAGCAGATGCGTCTGGCCGACGAACTCGTCCAGAGTATTCGGCTGCATTCTCCAGGCAAGAGGTGTTTTTCTGTCTGACTTAAAAAGATCCATATATAGCCGGGTTGACCGGTCCTGTCAGACGCAGAGTGCAGATTCTGATGAAAGGCTTATGACAGAAGGAAAATTACACCGTCGGAAAGAATAATTTATCTGATCCGTAATCTCTTAAATTAACCTCGATTGAATCCCTCACCGATACCGGGATTTTTTCATAAAACAAAAAATTAAATAATTTTTTGTGAGGTATCGAAACTTGCTGGCTGCTTTTATAATTATTCATTCCTAATAAAACCTAACCTGTCAAAGCTGAATATTATAGTCAGATCTGCTGCTGCGAAATCAGGAAACCCACCTTGCCGTGCAAAACAAAAACTTGAATCCCTGTCAAACAGGTGGACACCTCGAAAGCAAGATCAGGCATAATCCCCGAATTATCAGGGCGCACAACACTTGACTTTCTCTGGCCTCCAGATTCTAGAATGTCGGAAAAAGTTTTTGCTCCTGTCACGAACAAGGCAGGTAAACCTCCCTTTTTTTTCTCTTTTATAACAGAAAGCACGGCTATTAATCAAGATAAACAATAATAAAGCGGATGTAAGCTGCCCTACATTCAGCTTATTATATATAACATGTAATTCCGACGAAATCTAGCTTGATTTCAGCTTAATCCCGTAAGTTGAAAGTATATTTTTCAGCTTGTCCCTGTTTGCGGTGCTCATCGGGCACAGGGGCAGCCGCATTTCTTCCTGGATCTTGCCCATTAAACTGAGTGCAGTTTTGACGGGAATCGGGTTCGTCTCGATAAACATCCCTTTATTTAAAGGCTCAAGCTTAAAATGCAGTTTTCTAGCTTCATCAATTTTGCCCTCAAGCAATGCCTTGCACATATCCGACATGTCTCTTGGAGCAATATTGGCCGACACGGATATCGCGCCCTTGCCGCCGAGCAGCATAAGGGGGAAAGTTGTAAAATCATCACCCGAGAGAACGGTTATTCCGTCACCACAGAGACGAAATATATCACTGGCTTGAGCCATGTTCCCGGTAGCTTCCTTAATGGCCACAATATTTTTTATCTCAGCAAGCCGCGCAACAGTCTCGGGAAGCATGTTTACCGCTGTCCTGCCCGGGACGTTATAGAGTATCTGCGGGATATCGACCGCCTCGGCTATCGCTTTATGATGCCTGTAAAGCCCTTCCTGGGTGGGTTTATTATAGTATGGTGAAACCAGGAGCGCAGCGTCCGCACCCATTTCCTTTGCCTTTCTGGTCATCATGATTGTCTCATCAGTCGCGTTGGCCCCGGTGCCTGCAATAACAGGGACCCTGCCGTTTACCACTTTGATTGTCACTTCGATTACCCTGTAATGCTCTTCATAATCCAGCGTAGCGGATTCCCCCGTAGTTCCGCATGGCACGATCGCGTTGGTGCCTTCAGCGATATGCCATTCAATCAGGTCGCTTAAGGCTTTTTCATCAAGAGAGCCGTTCTTGAACGGCGTTACTATCGCAACAATTGAACCTTTAATCATAGTCCCTCCTAGAGATACGGTTTAACAATTATGAAGTATAAAGTTTATTGCATACTCCGAATGAACGTCAAGAGAAAAAAACATTATGTAAAATATCTCATCTCATAACATAGAGATTTTTTGATATTTTCAATGTACAATAGATCGTGTTATCCGGTATTCGTTTACAAATAATATTAGATATAATTCTGTTATGGAATTATTGTGTTACAGCGTGTTAAATGTTTGATCTCGGGACTCAGGAACTTATAGTAATATTTATAGTCGCATTTCTGGTATTCGGCCCCAAGAAACTTCCGGAACTTGGCAGAACTCTTGGAAAAGGAATCCGTGAACTGAAAAATGCGATGCGCAATATGAAGGATACCATCGACGAGGAGGTCCCGGACGTTACGGAAGAAATAAAAGGGGTGAAATCAAGCCTTCAGGACTCAATATATAAATCGATAGAAAAGAATTTTGAAGATAAAGCAGACGATCAACAGAAAGACAAAGATCAGGATAAAGGAGAAACCCCGGCAAGTGATGATCTGAACAAGGCAGGCGCGGAGGGAGTCAGTCTAAACAAAGATAAAGACCAAAATGGATAAAGCGCCTCTTACAGAACACCTCGGAGAACTGAGAAACAGAATCTTCGTATCGCTTATTGCTGTTGTCATTACGTTCGGTGTCTGCTTTTACTACTCCGAATACATCTTCAGTGTCCTGATATCTCCGTTAAAATATACGCTTGAATTTTCTTCTGCAAGTCCCTACATATCGTTTGTGCCCTCAAAAAGCCCCGGTATTAATCTGGTATTTCTTGCACCGGCCGAGGCCCTGTGGATGCATATGAAGATCGCCTTTATCAGTGCGCTGATTATCTGTTCGCCGCTGATCTTTTTTGAGGTATGGAGATTCGTGGCCCCCGGTCTTTTGAGTAAAGAAAAAAAGTACGCACTGCCTTTTATTTTTACAACAACATTCCTGTTTTTGATCGGGGCCCTTTTTTGCTTCATTATTGTGCTTCCTTTTGCGATGAACTTCCTTCTCAATTACAAGACAGAAAACCTTCAGCCGATGATCTCGGTCGACAAGTATGTTGATTTTTGCCTGAAATTCATTATGGCCTTTGGCGCCATTTTCGAGTTGCCTGTGATACTGGTTTTTCTGACCAGAATGGGAATTGTGACCAATGAATTTCTGGCAAAAAACAGAAAATACGCGGTTCTGATCGCTTTTATCGTAGCTGCCGTGCTTACCCCTACGCCTGATGCCTTTAACCAGACTCTAATGGCCGTTCCCATAATAATACTTTATGAAGCAGGTATATGGGCGTCAAGGTTGTTTAATAAAAAGAAAAAAACTGAAGAGGATAATAAGTAATGCATGAGCGGTGATAGATTTTAACGATATACCGGTACAAGTCCCTATCCCGGATTAGCGGATTTAATTCTTGCTGCTTGCTCCGGCCTTTATTCTTCTGTACTTGTCTTCGCCGACACACTCTTTTGCAAAGGCACACCAGTCAAGGCATGTAGGACCGATAAGACGTGAGTTTACCTTGCCGCAGCTTCTGCATCTGGTCTCTGTTTCATCACTCCATATTTCCACATCGGAGCCGCAGTGACGACATTTGATTTCTTCCGGTTTTGGCTGTTTTATATCTTTACTGCCTGGACATTCATTTTTAAACATAATCCCTCGTACTTACTATATGATAGGGTATGCAGTAATCATAATACTATGATTTTAGTCATGATTAAGTATTGATGTTTTTGTCTATGTCACTTAAACTCATATTAATATAGCTTACTGTCAGGTATATTTCCTACTCAACTCTTTTAAATGTAATAACCAAATATACCTTGTACAGTTGAAAACTCATTTGAACAGAATCAGATAATGTTTTATCCTAAAAGAGTTTTCGAATTATGACATGCCGGATCTTAACTTATGTCATTGATCAAGAATTTTATTGAGTATTTGGACATTCCGATTTGCAAGGCAGCATGTTATCGGGAATAAAGCCCCCAGAGGTGAAAGGATATGCCGAATGACACCGGATCATCAGGAAGCATTCAATAATCTTCTCATTAGATTGAAAGAAGAAATTATCCCGCTATTTCAGCACGGTATTGCTTCCGGGAAAGTCCCTTTTGTAAATTCATATCTTGTCAGATGCCAGGAAGTGCTGAAATGCAAATCAGATGAATGCGCTCATTATAATGCCGGATCCTCTGCGGAGCGCTGCTGGCATATTATGGCACCCTGCTGCAATGATAACAGGCATGGCGGTTTTATTGAGAAATCCAGGGAATGCCTCACCTGTAAGGTATTTAAGAATTCCTGCCCGACAATCGTCGAAGAAATCGGGGAACATATAAACAATATGACCATATTACTGAATGAACAAGAAGTCCAAATGGCGAAAGACGCAAAATATATCGCAGACCTTCAGGAAGAAATGAACACTATCCTGGAACAGCTCAGAATTAAGGAAAAAGTCATTCAGGAAATAATGATTACCGATAAATTGACTACCTTATTTAACAGGCAGCACCTGGTCACAGTTCTGGAGGATGAAATCGCCCGCTGCCAGAGATATGACCGGCCGATCGCACTGATGATGATTGATATTGACGGTTTCAGGGCCTTTAATGCCGCTTACGGCCATCAGGCCGGGGATAATATGCTGGCTTTTATCGGTACGCTTATCAGAGAAAGCACAAGGAAGTTCGACCGTGCGTTCCGGTATGGAGGGGAAGAGTTTGTCGTGGTATTACCCGAGTCGGACATGACCATGGCATATATAGTTGCAGAACGAATACGCAAAGGGTTTGAAAACAATTCTTTCCTTGTAAAAGAAAAAGAAAGCGATACTCGTGAAGACGTTTCACGTACAATAAGTATAGGAATCACCGCCACATTTGCCTTCGGTACGGAAAATATCATAATCGAAGACTTAATTAATCAAGCGGAAAAGGCCTTATACTTGGCAAAGGGAAAAGGCGGCAATATCTGTATCAGATACGAATAAAAGCAGCCCCCTTCTGTCAGACCTTCATCCAGCAGTCAGACTCCTGAAGGGATTCATCCAGGATTTCGGCCAATTTTTGTTCAAACACCGGATTTCTGCTTTTTAATCCCTCTAGTAATTTCCGGGGAATTTCAACCGTGCATAATTTGTCATTCTTTATAAGCTGAAACTTATAAACGATTTCCATGAAAATGTAAAAGATACGAAGCACGATGATCGATGCATCTATTTCCCTGATTTTTTCTTCAACAATCTCATATGAAGGTACTTCATATTTTGTTACTTGACGATCCATAGTTAGCCTTACCTCTTTAATTCATATTAGTAATGATTGTATATGCTCTATTCTCATTTGTCTATTATTTTTTTCAGCAGAGTTGCATCAGAGCTTATTGCTGAAAGTAATCTGTTATATTAACTTTGATCCAGTGAGGATCCCACCAGTACAGAGGCGATACCTCGTATCCCTGTATAAGCAGGCCGAAATGAAGATGATCGCCGCCGGCCAGGCCTGTGGCCCCTGTATTGGCAATTATCTCTCCCTTTGATACTTTTTGTCCCTCACGTACTGACATTGTCGAAAGATGTCCGTAGAGACTCATTAATCCCAATCCGTGGTCGATTATGACAGTATTTCCATAAATACTGAGGTCTCCGGCAAATCTGACGATCCCTGAATTTGCAGCTTCAACAGGGGCATTCTCCAAAGAGGCCAGATCATACCCCAGATGGACACTCTTGCTGATGGGAGATCTGTTATAAAGATAGGTCCTCATATCTCCATACTTGGCCATTACCTTACTGTTCTTCAACTGTAAAAAACCGCCCTCCCACAGGATCTTCGGCTCAGTCTGTTTAGAAATTTCGATCAGTTTGTTTAGACTTTGCCGCCTCAATTCTTCATTTACTTTCTTAAAGGCCCCTGCGATATCAGCCATATTCGTTTCATTAAGCAGGGGATAAACTACTCTTTTTATAAAAGAATCATCTATGTTTATCGAAGAAGAGATATACCTTGTCATCTTTAATCTTGTAGGGAGCGCTCTTATGCTTCGGTTTCCGGCCAGGTCGGTTGCCACTGCGTAAAAAACTCCCCCCTCGTTTATGTCGTATAAAGCCGGGAACATCACGTAATAAGTACTTACCGATGGTTTCGCCGAATGTTTCCGCCCGGCTTGGGCATTATTGGGATACGTATCGGACGAAATATTAAATGCCTTGAATGTGTTGTCATTACCGGGGTTGTTCTTGTCGACAACCTGAATAAACACCGAATCTTCTCCTGAGGCCTTCAGAATACAGAAGCCGCTGCCGCCGGGTGAAATGTAAGGTGGCGCCGCCGTAATATCAATTGTGGGAGGCACCGTATCAATTATGACTTCCCTGTCATACTGCACTTTTTTCATAATTCCGGCTTTGGCCTTGATAGTAATAGCGGCTTTCCCGTCCGTCATACCGAGATCCTTGGGTTTTATCTTGATTGAATAAGATTTATTATCGGTATCAGGGGCGTCCTTTAATAAAGGATATGTTTTGCCTCCCTGCTGAATTGATGCCTCGATTTCCTTTATGTTTTCACCTGTTAGCTTAATAGTATTGTCGGCAGAGAGATAATTTATTGCCTCGATACCCTTTACCTCGGGCGACTGAATATAAAAAAAATGATAACCGGCAAAAAGTAATATAACCGCCAGCAGAAGGGTCAGAAGAAAGCCTGTTCGGCTGAAACCGCCAATTTTTTCATTACATAAATAAAACAAATCCTTACCCCTTTTCATTACTTTGGAAATAAAATAGCCATATATTCTGCATTAAACGAACTAATAATGCAATAAGAATATGAAAGAAATATGAAAAAAGGAGATCAGAGCCGCTTCGTACACTAAAATCCGCCCTAAACCGTTGCGCAGAGTCGTTTGAACAGTAAAGCAAACAGTCTGATTTTAAAACAAGCATCGGAATAAAATATTTAATCAGGAAATAACTTGTGATATGCTTTAACTATTAAAAATGCTCAAGTCATAAAGATATGTGCTGATAAAAGGATTTATGATTACCATGCCTGAAATACGTATCTTTACAAATATGGAGGAGATAGCTAATTACATAGTGGGAAAGTGGGCAGAGATTTCCAGATCGGAAATCGAGAATAAAGGAGATTTCTCTGTCGCTCTGTCTGGAGGAAGGACCCCGGAGGCGATATATATGAAACTTTCGGAGGAAAAGGGCTTCCCCTGGGGCAAAACTCATGTTTTTATGGTTGATGAACGTTTTCTGCCTTATGAGAGTGATGAAAATAATTTCCATATGATAAACAGGACCTTGTTGCGCCATATCAGTATATCCCCGAAGAATGTTCATCCGATAATGACTTCGGTAATGTCCCCCGAGACTGCGGCGGAAAGATATGAGAGAGATATAATCACATATTTCAAAACATCAGGAACAGGGCTGCCCAGATTTGATCTGGTATTACTGGGCATCGGGCAGGACGGTCACACAGCCTCATTATTTACGGGGACACCGGCGCTTAAGGAAGAGCGCAGTTTTGCGGTTCCGGTTCGTCCACCAGAGCCTTCACAAGTGGAAAGGATAACGCTCACACTTCCCGTAATTAATAATGCCCGGAATATTTGCTTTATAGCTGCCGGTCATGATAAGGCAAAAATTATCAAAGAAATAGTTGAAGAGAAAGAGAGTATGCTGCCTGCGGCGATGGTCAGACCGCGTGACGGCAAACTTGTTTTTCTTCTTGATGAGAGCGCCGGCTCGCTCATATCGGAAAAGATAATATTGACATGACACCGTACCGGTCTTTTTTTCGACCGAACAGGAATCATCAAGACAAAATAATATAAGGAGGTTCATTATGCCTAAAGTTGAAGACAATCAGGTGAATTTCGAATCATGTATGAAGTTTTGCGGTCCCTGCCTCACATACCCTGACGTCGAGGGAGAGGCGCTTTTCTGTGCGCGCGGTAAAAGCAGCGCGCCAAAGGCAAAACAGGGATGTAATTGCGGTATCTGCGACGTCAAGAAGAAATATTCTTGCGGAGGTGCATACTTCTGTATTAATGGTGTATGTGAATGAATAGCTGAGAATGTCGGATACGGCGTTATCATTTTCTTAATGTATCACTCGTCATAATTAATTATGATAATATGATGATTAAGAAATGATGCCCTCGGTTGACATTACCCCGATATTTTAGTATCCTTTTAACCGAGCAATATAGATAAAATCTCGGGTTTAATAAGTTATGCTAAAAAAATTCCTTCCACAAGAAACCGATTTCTTCAGCATGTTCGAAAAAGCAGCTCTGAATGTAAACAAGAGCGCTAAACTGCTGGTTGAAATGATGGAGGATATGTCTGTCGGTGAGGCCAAGGCGAAAGAAATATACGAAGCCGAACAGGAAGGAGACATGCTTACCCATGAGGTAATGCGGAAACTGAACAAGACTTTTTTGACCCCTGTGGACAGAGAAGATATTCACGCTCTCGTGTGCCGGATTGATGACGTTGTCGATTTAATCTGGTCCAGTGCGGACAGGGCGGTGCTGTTCAGGCTTAAAGAAGCGCCCCCCGAGGCCGTTGACCTCTGCAAGACCCTTCATGAAACTACAGGCTTTATTATTAAAGCCATAGGTTGTCTTAAGGACAAGAAGTATTCTTATATCCAGGAATACTGTATTGAAATCAACAGGCTTGAAAACCGGGGAGACAGGATATTCAGGGAAGCTCTTGTCAAACTTTTCGAGAACCATATAAATGATCCCATCCTTGTTATTAAATGGAAGGAAGTCTACGAACATCTCGAAGATGCAACCGATACCTGTGAAGATGTGGCCAATACCCTCGAAAGCATTGTCTTGAAACATGCCTGAGACTATAATAGTCCTCGTAATTGCTCTAGCCCTTCTTTTTGAATTCAGCAATGGATGGAATGATTCAGCCAATGCAATTGCCACTGTGGTATCAACAAGAGTGCTGACTCCTCTGCAGGCCGTGC
Source organism: Nitrospirota bacterium (assembly GCA_040756635.1). Lineage (GTDB taxonomy): Bacteria > Nitrospirota > Thermodesulfovibrionia > UBA6902 > UBA6902 > UBA6902. The sequence continues at coordinate 2,460 of JBFLYJ010000057.1, read as the reverse complement.
TTCTTGCAGCTTCAATGAATATTGCCGGGGCTTTTTTTTCGACTGCGGTTGCGGTGACAATCGGCAAGGGAATGGTCAATCCGGCGGATATCACGCAGGTTGTTGTTGCCTCGGCACTGCTGGGGGGCTTCCTGTGGAATACGGCGATGACTTTTATGGGATTGCCGGTAAGCGCCTCTCATGCCCTGATTGGTGGAGTCATAGGGGCCAGCATGGCCCATATGGGGGGAATTGATAAGCTAAATCTGGGAGGGCTTACCAAGATATTCATCGCATTGATTACCTCTCCTATATTTGGCATTGTGATCGGATATTTTTTTATGAAAATACTTATTCGGCTCCTGTGCAATGTGTCTCCAGGTTCCATAAATAAATACTTTGGGAGACTGCAGATAATATCAGCAGGATTTATGGCATTCAGCCACGGTTCGAATGATGCGCAGAAGGTAATGGGAGTCATAACGCTTGCACTGGTAAGCGGAGGTTATATCAGCAGCGTTGAGGTCCCGCCATGGGTAGTGCTGATCTGTGCAATTGCCATGGGACTCGGTACAGCAGCAGGCGGCTGGCGGGTGATAAAAACTCTCGGTCATCATATGCTGAAGCTTCAGCCGGTTCATGGTTTCGCGGCAGAGACTTCAGCAACCGTCGTAATTCTCGGGGCCAGTGCGATGGGGCTCCCTGTAAGTACGACTCACGTTATCACGACAAGTATCATGGGCGTCGGCGCAACCAAAAGAATATCAGCCGTGCGATGGGGAATAGCTAAGAAAATCGTGCTGGCATGGATTTTTACTCTGCCTGCCACTGTAATAATGTCATGGCTGACCTATAAAGTATTGGCTGGGTTTCTGTAAATCTCTTTTATCCGTTTTCTCGATATTTCCCCCACCGTAGTCTCCAACGTGCAAGTGTGAGGTATTTCATGGGCCAGGATATTTCGGGAGCGAATCAGAGATCCAGTAAAACGCTGCCCGCTCTCAGGACTTTCGGCGGGTCAACTGTTACGTCGACAATTGTCGATGGTTTTCCTCCGGGAGATCTTCCTGCGTCGATGATCAGGTCTATCTTATCATCAAAATAGCTGATGACTTCCCATGCTGTTTCCGCCGGTGGCTGCGCAGTGAAATTCGCGCTTGTTGCCGTTATCGGATTTCTTATGGCCCTTGCAATGTAAAGTGCCGCACTTTCCCCGGGTATCCTAACAGCAGCTTTACCGGTGCCCCCGGTCAGTAAAGGTGAAATACAGTCCCTCGCCTCCAGCACAAGGGTCAATGGACCGGGCCAGAATCTCTTTATTAATTCCCCGGCGCGGTCAGGTACGTATTTTACGACTGATAAAAGAACGCTCATATCTCCGACTATCAACGGTAAAGGTTTTTCGGGCGATCTGCCCTTGAGTTCAAAAAGCCTTTTGACCGCATTATCGTTATGGACCGATACCCCCAGTGCGTAAAAACTTTCCGTTGGATATGCGATAATGCCTCCGCTGTTAATTACGCCGGACATTTCCACTATAATATTATCCAGGCTGTCTTTTTTATACGATAAGATCATTCTGATCAATTCTAACATAGAAACTAAAACGCATTGACTAACATCTTCTTTATTCATAAAATAGAGACACTGTTTTTTTTACAGCATGAGAGCGCTATTGATTTTGCCGGAATAAATGCCCGTTGTGAGGACACAAAGAAGGAGGCAACATGAATAAACTTAAAAAGATCTTTTTGTTAATCAGCACCCTCTTTGTTCTATATGGCTGCGCGGAGCTCTTGCTGGTAGGAATCGGCGCCGGCGTAGGAGTCACTTCATATATGTACGTCGACGGCCGATTGGCAGTTGAATACCCCATAGAATATGACAGGGCCTGGAATTCGACCAGGAGGGCGCTCGATAATTTTCAGATAAGTATATCCAGCAGCTCCAATGAAAACGGCGCAGGTATGTTTGACGCCGTGCGAAGGGACGGCAAGAAAGTGTCAGTGAAACTGGCAAAAAAGGGGAACAAAGCTACTGTTATCGCAATAAGGATAGGTACATTGGGTGATCGTGAAGAGGCCCAGAAACTTCATAATGAAATAATAGCTGTTGCAGGCCTATAGTTTTCATTTGAAACTTTTCAAATGAGTCAATATCCTGTTTCGTGCTTTCCTGAAACCTCCCTTCCGCAGTAGCTGCATCATATCATCAGAAGCCAATGACCGAAGAAATTTTTCTCTTTCTCGTGCATATGGAATTTTGTTCATGGCCCTTTTGCGGATCGTTTCGACAAACCTCAGATAAAGAGAAAATTCATTGCTGTAATGTTTTTCGATCTCCTTTCTTATTGCTTTTGACAGTGCGGGGCTGGCCCCCCCGGTTGATATGGCAATGGTCAGGGGCCCCCGGTTTACAACCGAAGGGACAATGAAATTTCCCTCGTGAGGCATATCGACAACATTGACGAGATACCGCGCA
>JBFLYJ010000569.1:0-2181 GCA_040756635.1 Nitrospirota bacterium | reverse complement strand
AACTTGTCTTCGAAAATGGCAAGCAGGGGATTGTTGATTTGAAGGACTATAGCCAAAAAGGCGGCGTTTTTAGCCGCTTCTCCGATATCGGATATTTTAAACAGTTTTACGTGAACAAGGAAATCGGAGCATTGTGCTGGCCCGAGGGTCTGGACATTGCGCCTGAGACGCTTTATCATGAGGCAACTGGCGAGCCTCTGCCAGCATGGATGAAACCTGAAAAAGCAAGGGCTTAATCCGAAATCGTGTATCTTCGGAGGAGCGGGTGTATGGCCAAGAAGAAAAGGAGTTCAGGTGGAGATGATATAGACTCCTATCGGCACGACGCCGAAACGCGGAAGAATGCCGTCCCCGTAAGGTTTACCTCGTAGGATACATGCTTAAAGCCTATTTAAAGCAGATAGCCGATGCCAGCAAACGGGGAGACGCAACGGAACAAAGCTATTACCCTGTCCTGAAAGCCCTACTTGATGAATATAGCAGTTCAATCGGAAAGAAAAAAGTTCATATAACAATCCTTCCCAAGAAGACGGAAGCAGGTAACCCGGACTTTAGAGTATGGGATGGTAAACAACATATCACGGGATACATTGAGGCTAAAGACCCTGCCATCGAAAATCTTGACAGGATAGAGGAGACAGAGCAGCTAAAGAGATACTTGCATACCTTCCCAAATGTGATTCTTACCAATTTCTTTGAGTTCAGGCTTTACCGTAACGGTGTCAGGACGGATAAGATCCTTATCGGAAGGCCATACGTAGTACATAAGCTGAAAACTACTCCACCTGTCGAGAAAGAGCCTGAATTCCTGCAACTGCTCGAAAAATTCTTTTCCTTTTCATTGCCGAAAGTATACGACGCAAAGAACCTTGCTATTGAACTTGCCAAACGTACACGCTTCTTAAAGGATGAGGTAATAGCACAGGAGTTGAAGGAAGAAGAGAATAAAGGCAAGGGATTTATCAGGGGATTTTACAAGGCTTTTAAGGATTATCTTATCAGCAGTCTTACAGAAGATGAGTTCACGGACCTGTATGCACAGACTATCACCTACGGACTTTTTGCGGCCAGAACGCGTTCGCAAAACGGCTTCAACAGGAAACTTGCCTATGACAATATCCCCAGGACTATAGGCATACTGAGAGACATTTTCAGGTTCATATCTTTCGGTGAACTCCCGCAACAGATGGAATGGATTATTGATGATATTTCGGAAATCCTTTCTGTCACGGATGTGAGCAGGATACTTCATCAATTCTTCCATGAGGGCAAGGGGAAGGACCCCATTGTTCATTTCTACGAAACCTTCCTTGTCGAGTATGACCCAAAGACAAGGGAGATGAGGGGTGTCTATTACACCCCTGAACCCGTGGTGTCCTATATAGTCCGTTCATTGCATGGCATTCTTAAAGAGCAGTTTAAGAGACCTGACGGGTTTGCAGATAAAACGGTGACGGTGTTAGACCCTGCCGCAGGGACACTTACCTTTTTGGCAGAGACGGCTAAGCTTGCCGTGGATGAGTTTGTATCGAAATACGGAGTAGGTGGGAAGGAGAATTTCATAAAGGAGCACATTCTGAGAAACTTCTATGCCTTCGAGTTGATGATGGCCCCTTATGCTGTCGGTCATCTGAAGATGTCTTTCCTTTTGGAAGAATTAGGCTATAGATTGCAAAGCGATGACAGAGTAAAACTTTATCTCACCAACTCGCTTGAAATGGAAGAACTCGCACAGACAGAACTTCCAGGAATGGCCTCCCTGTCTGAAGAATCACACCTTGCCGGGAAGGTCAAAAAAGAACAGCCCATATTGGTAATTTTGGGTAATCCGCCGTATTCGGTAAGTTCTATCAATAAGTCAGATTTTATTGAAAAGGAAATGAAGGTCTACAAAGAAGATGTCCGAGATGAAAAGAATATTCAACCTTTATCAGATGACTATATAAAGTTTATCCGGTTCGCACATTGGAAGATTGAACAAGACGGCAAGGGTATTATCGGGATGATAACAAACAACTCCTATCTGTCCGGGTTAATCCACAGGGGAATGAGGAAAAAGTTGGTTGATAGTTTTGATGAGATTTACATTTTGAATCTTCATGGTAATAGCCGAATAGGAGAAAAGTGTCCCGATGGAAGCAAAGATGAAAACGTCTTTGACATTCAACAGGGGGTTGCCAT